>CAZSUQ010000037.1:0-16171 GCA_964609935.1 uncultured Thermodesulfobacteriota bacterium
TCCCTTGCTCTCTGGGCCGCCTCTGTGGGGTCGGTTCCCAGCACATCGGCGGCCGAAAGATCCCTTGCTCTCTGGGCCGCCTCTGTGGGGTCGGTTCCCAGCACATCGGCGGCCGCCTCCTCGATCCTGGCCAGTGCTTCGGCAGCAGCCACCAGCAGGACCCCGCTCGAAAAGCTCCAGGCCTGGTCTTCAAAGGGGTATTCGATCCCCAGCCCGAAGGAGATGGCCATCTGGGGCCGGAACGTTTCATCACCGCTGAAGGGGAGGAGCCCCTCCTCGGTGAGTGCCTGCTGAAAGACGCACGCGCGAAGCATGTCCAGCCTGGAGGCCAGGTCCTGCGGGGCAAAATCAAGGAAGTCCCCTTTCATGAGGAGGTACCGGTCATAATCGAGCACCAGGAAGCTGGGGCCCTCGGCGGCAGTGCGGCCCGAGAAGGTACCCATGGCGGCCCACTCTTCAGCCGTGGGCGGCGGCGGTGCGGCAGCTGGGTCCAGGTCTGCATCATATGCATTGGCCAGCCCTCCGCGATAGCTCACGGCTGCAAAATGGTAATCCAGAACCCCGCGGGCCTCGGGACCCCTGCCCGTGGCCGTGAACATCCGCATGGGGCCGTACGTGTCCCGGTTCCATACCAGGCTGTAATGGGACATCTCAACCGGGCCGCCTGCAATGGTGGTCTGGACCTTGTCCGTTACGGCCAGTCCCTCCATCAGGTCGTTCACGCGCGGGTCCGGGCTGTCCACATGGACCCCCTGGTCATACCAGAGCCTCCATGCATGGATGGTCTCCATGAGCTTTGCCTCGGTTCCTGCAACCGTGAACTCGTCCAGGGCTTCCAGTGCAGACCCCTCGGGAAAGGCGGGAGAGGATGTGACCAGGGCAAAGGCCAGGGCTGCTTCCTCGCCTGGCTCCACGGGAACAGGAAGGACCAGGGCCCGGCCCGAGCCGACCCCCTGTGCTCCTGTGGGAACGATCCTCAGCCTGCGCTCGCCGGATTCCGCCACCAGGGTTCCTTCGGAAACCCGGCCCCAGGCACCCGGGAGCCTGACGGCCAGGGACAGGTCCTCCCCCTTGTCAGCCCCCAGGTTTCGCAGGTACACGAGACGGAAGAGGACCCGGTCTTCTGCCGCCGGCTCTCCCGGCCAGGCAACAGGAAACGGCGCAAAGGTGACCGTCCAGAACTCTACACCCCCGGAACGGCTTTTTGTGATGACGACCGCTGTTTTCCTGACCCTCCAGATGGTTTCTTCCTCAGAGGGGACGGGTGTTCCTCTGTCCCTCAACGTCCATCTAATGTCGGGAAAGGCCAGAAACAGGTCGTCTTTTTGATAGGTCGGGCCGAACAGGCTGTGGATCGTGCTGAAGGGGAGGGTTGTGCCCAGCAGGCAGGCAACACTCCCGTTGCCTGTGCCGAGATAGGGCATACCCGGGGGCTTTCTCCTCGGGGTCCGGTGGGTGTAGATCCTGTCCCCCCAGGTGGAGATGTGGGCCAGCTCAGGCATCCGCTGAATGAACGGCGCCTCAGGCGGATCAAGGTTCGGAGCGTCCCACAGTTCGGGTTCCGGCAGGTTGACGGACCCATTCTGCTGCACGGAATCCGGGGATCCGGACCCTGCTCCACATCCTCCAACAGACAGCATGAACACAAGAAGGAGAATTCGAAGCAGTCCCTTTTCTTCCGGTCCGAACCGCAGGATCATGAACCCGCATATTTCATGAATGAAGCCTCTCTCCCTCCCAGACATGGGCCGTTCTCCTTGTTTCATGATGGGTGCGTGTCAAAGGTTCTGGATCTTGGAAGCAGGATACAAAACAGTGAACCTGAATCGCAAATCCGCTTTGAAGAAGTTCCTTTGTTTGTTATTTTGGCAAATCAGCTATCCTCACTGAGCAGGAGAAGGTTATGGATCCGGAACGCATCCCTGTGGTCGTGGGTGTGGGGCAGGTGACCCACCGGCCCGACAAAGGCATGGAGGGCCTCAAGGAGCCGGTGGAGCTCATGGAGATGGCCGCACAGAGGGCCGAGGAGGACACCGGCTGCGGCGGTCTTCTCCGGGACGTGGACATGCTGTGCGTGGCCAACATCCTGTCATGGGGATATGCGGATCCGCCCTCACGCGTTGCAGAGAAGGTCAGGGCTGACCCCCGGATCCGGTGGTACACGGGTGTGGGCGCCTGTGCGCCCCAGTGGTTCGTGGGGGAGGTGGCGGACAGGATTGCCCGGGGGGGGATCAGGACCGCCCTGGTTTGCGGTGCCGAGTCCTACGCTTCCCTGGCCGCAGCCAGAAAGCTGGGGAGTGCACCGCCCTGGAAGATGGAAGGCGGTGCACCGGATATCGTGGGCGACAAAAGGAGCCCCCTCACCGAGGATGAACAGCGTCACCAGCTTTTCGTCCCGTCTCACATCTATGCCCTGTTCGAGAATGCCTTCAGGTACCGGAAAGGGATGAACCTCCACGAGCATGGAAAAGAGCTCTCGGAGTTCTGTGCCGCCATGACCTGCATTGCCAAAGAAAATCCCAATGCATGGTTCCGTGAGGAGCGGAAGGCAGAGGATATCCTGACGGTTTCCCCTTCCAACCGGATGGTCGTCTACCCATACACCAAGATGATGTGCTCCATGATGTTCGTGGATCAGTCCGCTGCGGTTGTGCTCATGAGCCTGGCGGAAGCCAGACGCAGGAAGATCCCTGAGGATGAATACATCTTTCCCGTGGGTGCGGGCGAGGCGTCTGACCTCTGGTATGTAACCCATCGACAGCACTTCCATGAATCCCCGTCTGCCAGGACCGCTGCGGGAATCGCCCTGGCGCAGGCAGACCTTTCCATGGAACAGGTTGATCTCATTGACTTTTATAGCTGTTTCCCCTGTGTGCCCCGGATCGTGAGGGACACCCTGGGGATATCCCCTGATGACCCGAGACCGCTTACCGTGACCGGCGGAATGCCTTACTTCGGCGGACCCGGTAACAACTATGCGCTCCACGCCATTTGCAGGATGGTGGAGCGGTTGAGAGAGGCGCCAGGGAAAACCGGCCTCGTGCAGGCGTTGAGCTGGTTTCTTCACAAGCACGCTGTGGGGATTTACAGGAGCGGTGATGTGACTCAGGGCTGGGAAAGGGTGGATCCTGCACCGTACATGAAGGAACAGGCGCTGCTGCAGGCACCCAACATCCTTGACTCGTGGGACGGGCCGGCAACGGTGGAGACCTACTCTGTGGTCTATGAAGGGGGGGAGCCCGCTTTCGGCTTTGTGGTGGGCAGGACGGCCGGGGAAGAGCGTATCCTGGCCAGGGTGGAGGACGACCCGGACACGTTGCAGGCCATGATCACCAGGGAAGTGGTGGGAGAGAACGGGGCGGTCCGGAGCGATGCCTCAAGGGGATTCAATCTTTTCCACCTCTGATTCCTGCTGAAATCAAGAAAATCCTTGACGAAAGGGAGGCTATCCGAGAAAATCTAAAATGGGATTTTAGCCTGACATCCACAAAACAGATCTCAACCCTTTGAACTGTTTTTCCCATGAGCCAAACCACGGAATCGCCCACCGACCCTGATTCTCCCGGAGAGGAGGAGATCCTGCCGGATCCATTCGTCCAGCGGCTGGAAGGCATCCTCGACCAGATGGAGACCCTGCTGCTTCTGGTGGAAGCGGACGGGATCCTCAGTTACTGGAATCAACCCGCAGAAAACAGGTTCAGGGATCCGGACAGGAACCCTGTGGGCAGACCGCTGGCCGAGATCGTCCACCCAAAGGACTCCCGCAGGTTGCGGGAGGCCATGAATGACATCTTTCAGGAGGGCCTCGTACCCGAAGAAGAGGATGCCTCGGATATACGGTTTCGCTTGAAGGGGGCAGGTGGGAAATGGGTGTTCTGTATCGCGCGGCCTCGTCTCACGCAGATCCCTGCTTCCGAGTTCTCCGTGTGTCTCCTCAGTATCCGGGAAGACCGCGAGAGAAGAAAGACCGAACCTCTGCACGAGAGGGTTCAGGAACTCGAGGAGGAGGTGGAGGCCAAGAGCCGTCGTCTGGCCGAATCCGAGGCCGACTACCATGCCCTGATCCAGGCCATGAACGACGGCTTCTGGGTGCTGGACCCGGGGGGTTGTATCCTGTTCGTGAACGACAAGCTGGCGGACCTCCTGGGGTACGCCCCCTCCAGGCTGGTGGGGAAACACGCATCCAAGCTGTTCGATGAGGAAAACCGGGGGTTTTTCAGCAAGCAACTTCAGAGGAGGAAGCTGGGAAGGGGAGGGACTTACGAGATCGAGATGACCCGAAAGGACGGCGGGCAGATCACCTGCCTGATGCGGGCCGCTCCCCGGTTCGATGCAGAGGGCCAGAACCTGGGAAGCGTCTGCAACATCACGGACATTTCCATCCGGAAGAAACTCGAGGATCGTCTGCGCTCCTCTGAAAAGGATTATCGGGACCTGTTCGAAAACATGCAGGACGGCGTGTGCAGGATGAGCCCGGAAGGCAAGATCCTCACCGTGAACCAGTCAGGTGCAAGGACCCTTGGATTCGAAAGAACCAAGGACGCAGTGGGCAGGAGGCTTCGCAGCTTCTTTGCCGAACGAAACGACTGGAAGGACTTTGAGACCGAGCTCAATGACAAAGGCATGGTGGAAGACTATATCGTCCATGTCCGCAGGCGGGACGGGAGTGCGGTCGCCCTGTCGGTCAGCGCACAAATGTTGATGGATGAAAAGGGCCGGCCGCTGGGCATCGACGGGGTGTTCAGGGACGTGTCCGAGCGGATTCGTCTGGAGTCACAGCTGCAGGGGTACGCAGCGGACCTGGAGAAGAAGAACGACGAGCTGGAGAGCCTCATCTACTCCATCACCCATGACTTCAAGTCCCCACTCCTCGTGGTGGGTGGTCTGGTGGGGAGGTTGGCCAGGGTCGGCTCCAAGAGCCTGGACCAGAAGAGCCAGGAGTACCTGGACTGGATGCAGCTGAACGTCTCCAAGATGGAGAAGATGGTTGCGGATCTGCTGACCTTCTACCGCGCGGACAAGACGCTCGTTCCCTTTGAGCCTGTATCCGTGGGTCCTCTGATCGATACGGTGCTCCGGGATGTGGAGCCCCTTGCCAAGGAAAAGGGCATTCGGTTCCGAAAGAAAGGGTCGTTTCCGGTGGTCAACGGTTACCGGAACAGGCTCTACCAGGTGGTCTACAACCTGGTGGAGAATGCCGTCAAGTACATGGATCAACCCTCCAACGCAACGGTGGAGGTGGGGTGCAAGTCCGCCGAGAACGAGCACCTTTTTTATGTAAAGGACTCGGGCCCCGGGATTCCCCAGGAGCACCAGGGAAAGGTCTTCCAGATCTTTTACACCCTTGAACCTGAACGCGTGTCCGGTACGGGCATCGGCCTGTCCATTGTGAAGAAGATCCTTGAAAAACACGGAGGCCGCATCTGGCTTGAGAGCGAAGTAGGAAAAGGGACGACCTTTTACTTCTCCCTCCCGGCTGTCACCACCTCCTGACCCGCACCTTGAACGAGTCTCCTGCTTCAGCCTGAATCATCCCGCAGCAACAACCGCTCACCCCTGATGCGGCCTCAAGATGTTTGAACCACATTTCCTGCGGCCTGACCCGCATATTGTATGAAGCCTGTCATACGCAGTCGTAAATCGCGGCAGCTTCGCATCTGGCATCGTTCCTCTTTGGTCATGCCGCGGCGTGTCCCTGCAAGGCTTGATGGAGCGAGGTGCGAGATGGAAGATTTCCATAAGATGCGGTTACAACCGGCCGGACTGAACACCGGAAATCCCATGCCTTCAGGCTTGAGCGAGTGGCGAATGCGATGCCGGACTTCTTTGCGCATCCTCCTGGGCACTCTGATGCTTTTCCTCTTCACGACCCCCGTACACGGAGGGAGCCTGCCGGACGACTACGACTGCAGGCAGGAATCCGGTCAGCTGGGCATCGAGGATGTGTTCGGCCCCGGCAATGTGACGGGCATCTCGGGCAACGGGTCCCTCACCACCGGCTTCGGCTATGCAGGGGAACTGACCCTTCTGCGGTGGCCCAGCCCGAGCTATTTCGATCAGGTACACTACCTCACACCCTTTCTCAAGAAGGCCTGCAAAACCCGGAAGCGGCCGCGGAACGGGGCCATGAGGAACATGGGGTCTTTTGCCGGCCTGTACCTGGAGCAGGATGACGGCCCTGGAGAGATGCACTGGTTCCGGGATGAAGACTGGACCCACACCCAGGGCTACCTTTCCCCGGACTCCCCGGTGATGGTTACCGAGTCCGTGCATCCCGGGCTGGGGATCAGGGTGGCTGCACTCAATTACGTGGTGCCCGGAAGGGACGTGCTCGTCCGGCACTATGAAGTGATCTTCGAGCCGGACGCCGCATTCCTGGAAGCCCGGCTGTTCTACTACGAAAACATGGAGGTCATCACCAGGAAGATTCCCTACGTGCCCATCCTGGACTCGGCCCTGGAGGCCACGGGGGACTTTGCCGTGCTGTACCATGCCGGGTCCGACGCCCTGATCCATTTTCGTCCCCAACACCCCAAACGTGCCCTGGTGCCGAAACCGGGCACGCCGCAGGAGGATGTGGACACATGGATCGAGGAGCTGGACATGCTGTTTCCCTTTGATCCTCAGAGGAAAGCGACACCCGTGTACATCGCTCTCGGCGCGGATTTCTCCGGAGCCGCGGAAACAGGGTCTTCGGACAGCCACCAGTGCGGCCTGCAGGCAAGGATCCGCCCACCCGAGCGGTTGAAGACCGGTGCGTTCTGGGACGCCCTTGACGGAGGACTGTCCGGCAACTCCAGCATGGCGGGAAACGTGGATGCCGCGCTCATGAAGACGCTGGATCCGGGTCTCGGGCACGCCTCCTTTACGGTGTACATCTCGGCAGGCAGCAGCGCCACCGACGCCTTCTCGAATCTTGCCTGGGCCAGGGAGAGGGGGCAAGAGGCCCTGATGGAGGAGGCAAACGCGTTCTGGGGCGCGTGGATCGGCACGGCATCCCTGCCCGACACTTCGGACCCGGAGATCCTGGCCGTGTGCAAAAGGACCCTGATCAGCGTCCGGCAGGGCTTTGATCCTGGCACCGGGGCCTTCGTGGCCTCTGTCACTACGCAGCCGCCTTACAGCGTCAACTGGCCGAGAGACGGTGTCTACTTTGCCCATGTCATGGATGTGGCCGGTTTCCCGGGCATCGCGGAGAAGAACTATCGCTTTTACACCCGTGTCCAGCGAGACTGCAAGGATCCGGAGAGCCCCCGGTACGACCGGTTCTGTAAAAAGGAAAGGCGCTACAGGAGAAAGTACGGGTGGCACCTGGATGGAACCTATGACATGTGCTATTACGCAGACGGTGTCCCCGGAGGCCCGATTTTCTATGAAATCGACAATGCGGGGTTTTCTTCATGGGGGATCATGGAGCATGCCTCGTTTCTGGGTGCAGAGGAGCGGAACCATTACCTGTGCGGCGACGCCTCCAAGCCTGTTGACCTGGGCGTGTACCCTGCCTTGCGAAAAACCGGGGATTCCCTGGCCGCGTGCATCACGCCGGGCGATACGAGCGGCCTCCAGTGTGCTGCCATTGAGGACGATACGATCTTTCTGGAACAGACCCTGAACGGAGCCATGGCTGTTTACTTGGCCCTGGATGCAGCGATCAGGGCGGGGACCCTTTGCGGGGAGTCACCAGCGAAGCTGGAAGCCTGGCAGGCAAGGAAGCAGGAGCTTTCCGAAGCCGTTGAGACACACTTCTGGGACCCTGTGGAAGGCCACTACATGGGAACAGGACCCGGGTCTTACCTGATCTGGCCGGCCAGGTACCCGCTGGAAGGAGAAAGGCTCGAGTCCCACTGTCAGTACCTGTTTTCCGAGGTGAAGAAGCACCTGAACAAGGAAGAGCGATTCACCGCGTACGTCGCCAAGGCGGTTCTTGCCCTCGCGTACCTGGGGTGGGACACGGGCGATCCCGACTTCAACCTTGGGTGGGCGGTGGAGGTGCTCCTCAAGGAGGTGCCGACCCCGCTCGGCCACTACGGCGAGGGTTTCGTCACCGTGGACCTGGACAACGACGGGGAACTGGAGTTCAGCAACCGCGTCGCCATACCGCACCTGTGGGAGGCCTCCCTGGCCTACCTGTCCGCCATGGCCTATTTCGGGTCTGTCGATTAAGACGGAGAGGGAAACGCGCAGGAGAAACCCGAGAAAACATCCATGATCTGGAAGGCCGTTGCTACAGCAGCGTTGCTCCTCGTATTCCCGGGAAGGGATCTTTCTCCACGGCCTGAACGCGCCGTTCGTGGCTGCATCGCTTTACAAGGAAGAGGAGGTTTCCGGGTTTTTCGTCAGGAACAGGATCAAAGAAGACAGCGCCGCGGAAATCATACTCGATCATACTGGCTCCCCGCTTTTCCCCCTCCTTTCCATCCCCACCTACCTTGTGGGGCGGGTGATCAGGAACGAAGCCGTCACCAGGCTCTCCCTGGACATCGCCAGGCTGATCCACCATCACGCAGGAACCCTGCATGGAATCGTTGCTTACCTGATTACCGCAGGGATCGCCTATCAGCGTCTCGGGGCGGGTGAGCACTACCTTGCAGACGTTGTTGGGGGTGCGGCCCTTGGATTCGGCCTGGAGGAGGCGATTGTCAGGGACAGGCACAGAAAGGAAGAACAGGGCGCTGGATCCCGTGTTTCCTTCCGTCCCGCCGTGGGCCTTGGGGGCGCTTCGGGTGTTGTTCTGTCTTGGATATACTGATAATACCCTGTTGAAGCTGGACCCTAGATCCATGCACTCGCTGACCCTTGGGGGCGGCCCGAAAAGAAGGGGAAGGAATCTCAGATGCAGAAACCGGAGAAGCTGTCTTTCTTGAGCCAGACTCGGGAACTCACATGGCCCTTCTGGGCGGCCAACATCATGGAGATGATCGAACGGCTTGCCTACTACGGTGTGCGGGTCGTCATCCCCATCTACATTGCACAGGCCGACGAGGTGGGCGGGCTGCACTTCACCCAGGGCCAGAAGGGGTTCATCTTCATGTGGTGGGCCCTGGTCCAGTCCGCTCTCCCGGTGTTCACCGGTGGTTTTGCCGACCGTTACGGGTACAAGAAGCAGATTGTCGTGGCCGTCATCCTGAAGGTGATCGGTTACCTCCTGATGGCCACCCAGCGGGAGTTCTGGCCCTTCTTTTCCGGTTGCATGGTCCTTGCCGCAGGGACGGCCGTTTTCAAACCGCCCATTCAGGGCACCTTTGTAAAGACGCTCACGGACCGGACCTCCGGCGTGGGCTGGGGATTCTTCTACATGGTGGTGAATGTGGGCGGCTTTCTGGGCCCTCCGCTGGCTCACTTCCTCTACGGGTATTCCTGGCCCATGGTGTTTTACGGCTGTGCGGTGCTCGTGAGCCTGAACCTCCTCTGGCTCCTCTCCTACCGGGCAGTGGATTCCGGCGCGGACAAGACCACCGGGGTCCGGCACGTCTTCCTGGTAACGGCAAGGCACCTGCTCAACTACAGGCTTCTGACCTTCATCCTCATCGTCTCCGTCTTCTGGGCCACCCTGATGCAGCTCTGGGACATGCTCCCCAACTTCATCGTGGACTGGATCGACAGTTCCGCCCTTGCAAGCCACCTCCCATCCTTCATGCTTTCCCGGGATGTCTCCCGAGGTCCACAGATCGCCCAGGAGTGGGTCATCAATTTCAACCCGTTTCTCATCATCCTCCTGGTGGCTCCGCTGTCCTGGTACGTAAACAAGAAGATGAGGCGGCTGACCTCCATCTTCTTCGGGGTGGTGGTCGCCAGCATCGGCGTGTACGCAGCCGGATCGAGCATGTCCATCCTGATCTGCCTGGCCGGCATTGCGCTCTTCTCGGTGGGGGAGATGCTCTGCTCCCCAAAGATGAACGAGTACCTGGGCGTGATCGCGCCAAAGGACAAGAAGGCCCTTTTCATGGGCTACGCAAACATTCCCTTTGCCATTGGATGGGGGTACGGTTCCTTTGTTGGGGGGCAGCTCTACGAACGGATGGGTGAGAAGGCGGGCCTGGCCCTGAGATACATGTCCGAGGTGCTCGGGATTCAGAACCTCCCGGACCGAACTCAAGCCTTCTCCGCCCTTACGGAGATGCTCGGCCGGACCCCTGCCCAGGTAACCCGGCTGCTCTGGGACACGTACGACCCCAGCCAGGTGTGGACGCCCTTTGCCCTTGCCGGGCTCCTGGCCGCTGCCGCCTTGTTCGTTTTCAACCGCTTTGCCGTGAGATGGAAGGACTCCAACGCCTGAAATCCACCCACAAAAAAGCCCGTCTAGCCTATCCGGGCCAAAGACGGGCTCGCGGGTTAGGCCTTGTGAAGCGGTTCCAACCGGAATACCGGTTATTCGGCTACTGCCGGTTATCCGGTCCGAAAAGCAGTTCCCTGAGCCTCTCGGGCATCTCGGAAGTGGGGGTCAGCCTTCCGCTCTTCTGCTTCTTCCCTTTCCGGCCCATGGCTCCACCTGCCATGACCTCCATCATGTTGGCCGCCTCCGTGTAGCCCTCCGGCAGTTCGAACAGGGAACCGGGCTGCTTCCCGGGCCTGATGTTCCTGATCTCCTTGACGTCTCCGTCCTCGGTCCTGGACCGCATGGGGAAGTCCACCTGTTCGGAGATCCAGACCGTGGTTTTTGTGGTTATGATCCGCCCCATGGCGCTCATGGTGGTCTCGATACTCTTTTTCCTGCACCTGTATCCATTGACGGTTTCAATGCCAAGATCCGTTTCCTTGCCCTTCAGGCTCTTGGCCAAACCGCTCATCTTCTTGTCCAGATCCTCCTGGTTCAGCAGTTTTTTCACGTAATGCTTCTGGTTTGGAAACAGCGTATAGGAAACCTTCTCATTTTGCCGGACGATGATGATCATATTCCCCAGACTGCTCGGGCCCTTGATCTCCATGCGGAGCTTTCCAGGGGACACATGGATGTTTCCCACGTTTTCGGCCTTTCCGTCCCTGATCTGGACCTGTTCGGCCGAGTATGCCTCGAGCTTCCCGGCTTCGCAGGTCTGCACAGGAATCAGACCAAGGGCCGTGAAAACAAGGCAGGCAAACAGTGAAAATGCTTTCCCCTGGACGCTCATCACACCTGCTTCCGGTTTCATGAAGAGGGGTTTTCTTTCGAGTGGGAGAGAAATCCAGAATACAGCAGGCCATTCCCTGATACAAGGAGCAGACACGGGGAGAAGAGGTGTCATCATCCGGGCTCGGCTCCACAGAAGAATGTCAGTTCAATGAACCTCTTACGTCCCTGGATTTAGGGTCCCTGCATGGAAGCAAGGAGATGCCCACTAAAGAAATAGGATGGCAAACCGATACTCTAGTATAACAATATACACGGTTTACGGGGTTCGTTCTCATAAAGGGGATGAGATGGAAGCCAGTGCGGAAAAACAGGTGACAGGGCTCGAAGAAGACCAGCCCGGCACCGAAGGACACATGCAAGCGGAAGCGCAACCGTGTGAAAGTGCTAGGGAAGTTGTTTTGAAGAGATTGTGTGCCGCCCGTGAGTCCGGTCACGGCGATGGCTTGCATAAACCCGACCTTCGCGGAATCAAGCTGATCGACGAGGATCTCTCGGGAATCGACTTCTCCGGGTGCGACCTTTCCGGTGTGGAGTTGAGCAGGGCCAGGCTTTGCAATGCCAACCTCTCCGGGTGTCTCCTCCAGGGAACATCCTTCTACCAGGCACAGCTTGACGGATGCGAGTTTATGCAGTCCGACCTCTCCGATGCCAATCTGGATGAGTGCTCTGCAAATCGTGCCGGGTTCGGCGGCACGAAACTCGATGGAGCCAGCCTCATACACGCTGCACTGGAAGGGGCTACCCTGAGCAAAGCAACACTCAAAGGGACGGATCTCAGCACGGCGAACCTTCAAAAAGCAAGGATTCGCGAAGCGGATCTCACCCATGCGGATTTCAACCGGGCGGACCTCCGCCACGCGGATCTCGAGGGGAGCCACGTACCCGGTGCCCTGTTCAAGGGTGCAGACCTGAGGGGGGCACAGCTAAAGTGGATCAGCGATTTCGACAGGGCCTCATGGATCGGTACCGACATCCGGGACGTGGACTTCACTGGTGCCTACATGGTCCGGCGGTTCATCATGGATGAGAACTACCTGTACGAGTTCCGGCATCGAAGCCGATACGCGAATTTCGCTTACCTGGTCTGGTGGGTCACGTCGGATTGCGGCAGGAGCTTTACCCGATGGGCCCTGTGGACGGCGCTCGTGGCACTAATTTTTGCGGGCATATTCAGCCTCGTGGATGTGCATTACGGGGAATACGAGACCTTCCTCTCATCCATCTACTACAGCGTGGTGACGCTCACGACCCTGGGATACGGGGATGTGCATCCTGCCTCCCTGGCCGCCCAGATCTTCGCCATGATCGAGGTTGCACTGGGCTACCTGGCGCTGGGCGGACTGCTCAGCATCTTTGCCAACAAGATGGCCCGCAGGGCCGACTGAGGGATGGAGAAACATGTTTAAATTCCTTCAACGAAAGAACATAGATCCAAAAGCGCAGCTGCAGAAGGTCCTGGGCGATTATGAGCTGCCCACCTTCCCGGTCATTGCCCAGCAGGTCATGGAGAAGATCAGGGATCCCGAGGTTTCCATCGCTTCGGTCTCTGAACTGATCGAGAAGGACCCCGGGCTCTCCATGGGTGTTCTGAGGACCGTAAACTCCGTTGCATTTTCTCCGAGAAAGCGCGTGGACAACCTGAAACAGGCCGTTGCCATGATGGGGCTGTCGCCCCTGGAATCCCTCATTCTGTCCACGTCAGTGGGGAAGATGCTGCCCAAGACATCTTCGGATCATCACTCCCCCAGGGAGTTCTGGCTTGCCAGCAGCCGGCGTGCCGCCGTAGCGCGTGCCATTGCATCCGAGGTGCATCCCTCCACCGTGAACCTGAGCTACACGGCTGCGCTCCTCCAGGACATGGCTGTCCCCTTCCTGGCGGAAAAGAAGCCTGAAGAGCACGGCAGGGTTCTGGATCAGTGGCACAATGGTGACGATGATCTTGCCAACCTGGAGCGCAACGAGTTCGGCTGGGATCATGCCGAGGTTGCCACATGGATCTGCGATCAGTGGGGTGTTCCGGAATCCCTGGCAGCGGCCATCGGCGGACATCACGGGGCCGACGTGGATGGGTTCGAGGTCCCTCCTGCGGTTGCACTGGTGAGCTGCATCCGGGAGACCCAGGAGAATCCCGGGATCGACAGGCTCGTGGAAGTGGCAAAGAGCCGGTACGGGATGAACCCTGACCGCGTTGCAGAGTCGGTCCAGACAGGATTCGAGGCTGCCGAAGAACTGGCCAGCCTTTTTTCGTGAACGCGCCTCGGAAAAGGCTTACCATCCCCTTCCGCTTTTCCCCTCCAGCACGAGTATTGCGGCACAGGTCTTTCAAGCCGCAGCAGGTTTCTCGTGCAATATCCGGTCTATTCCTCAAAGCGCTTCATCATGGCCTTGTGAAGGATCCGCTCCCACTCGAAATCCACACGTTTCTGGATCTACTGGACCTGAACGTCTTGAGTTTTTCGCCCATGCTCAGCCCGCGCCTGTCAAGAAAACAGGAAAAGAATCCGATGGACCAGGTAAGAAAAATTCACTGGAATCGACCGAGTTCATGGGAGTTCGAGGACCCGGGAAGGCCGTTGTTTTCCCCTATCGTTTGAAAGACCGCCGCGAATCTCCATGAGGATTCGTTTGCCGTGTTCTCAAAAAGACCAGGAAGCATCGCGCCTTTTGAGCCCCGGTCATCGTGATGGGAAAAGAGAGGGAGTGAACCGTGTCTCAGGCTCCGGATCCACTGGAAATAGAACCTCTCTCAGCCAGGGGCCGTGAAGGCGGCTTCGGGTATCAGCTCGTACGCTACGTGTTCGACGAGAAGCGACGGTTACTCGGGTACCTGGTTATCGACTCGCTCGTCAAGGGCAGGAGTTGCGGCGGCATTCGGATGAGGAAGGACGTTTCCGCATCCGAGATCTCCGGTCTTGCCAGGACCATGACACTGAAATACGGGTTTGCAGGGGTGCCCAACGGCGGGGCCAAGGCCGGGATGATCGGGGATCCGGATGTCCCCAACGGTGAGAAAGAAAGACTTCTGCTGGCTTTTGGTCGTTACCTGAAGCCTTTGATCGAGTCCGGGATGTACATCCCTGCCGCAGACATGGGCACGAGCTCCGAGGAGATCCGGTTCATGTTGCAGTCCATGGGGATGAAGGTCCCGGAGAGGCGTCCCAGGCGGCACGGAGGGTTCTACACGAGCATGAGCGTCGTGACAGCGGCCGAGCAGGCGGCTCGTCACCTGGGGCTGGATCTCTCCCGCGCACGCTTGGCGGTGGAGGGCTTCGGTGAGGTTGGCAGCTCCGTTGCAGAAGTGTTCGCTGCAAGGGGTGCGCGCGTGGTGGCGGTTTCCACGGAAAGGGGAGCCATCTACAATGAGAAGGGGCTCCAGGTGGAAAGGCTTCTTCGTCTTTACCGCGAAGCGGGCAGCGGTCTTGTGGAGGCCTACGGGGAGGCGGAAAGGATCGACAAACATCTCCTTCCGGAACTCGAGGTGGATGTGTTCTCGCCCTGTGCCGGCCCTCACTCCATTCATGTGGGCAATGCCGGGCGTGTTGCAGCCAGGATCATCTGTCCGGGAGCAAACACGCCGGAGACACCGGAAGCCAAGGAGCTCCTGTTCCAGAGGGGGATCCTGTCCGTGCCTGACTTCGCTGCCAATTGCGGCGGGATCCTGGCTTTTCTCGTGGACGGGAAGAGCGACGAGGATGTCCTGAGCTTTTTTCAACAAAGGGTCGGCCAAAGCATGGCGGTCATTCTTGAAGAGGCGGAAAAAAGGGATCTCCCAGTGGGAACCGTGGCGGAAGAAAGGGCTGAACAGCGCTTCCTCTGTTTGAAACGGAAGCTGGAAGAGGAACGAGCGAGTCTGCTTCGAAGGACGGCACGTTTCCTTCTACGTCACTACGAAAAGGCCGGGCTGCCGGATGTTCCCGTCAGGCTTATCCATGCGTGGAACGCGAAAAAAAAGTACGAGTAAATCTCAAAGCAGAGGGTCTGAGCAAACATGCCGGGAATCCATCTCATCGTTGACCTGAACCGCGACCTGGATGACATCCGGGAGCAGATTCACGAAGCCCGGACCGAATCGCTCTTTTCGGACCGATATTTTTCCAGGGACCTCCTGCGAAACAGGCACGTTTATTCCGGGTTCGTTGCATACGAAAACTCTCCCGTGACAACGTATGAGAACGACCTTTTCCGAATCGTTGTGGAAGGGAAGGTTTACAATCAGGAGGATTCGGCCCTCAAAAAGAACCTGTTTCAGGTGGCGGAAACCGTCTTCCTGGGACGGGGGGATCCGATACGCACCATCAAGGCGTGGCTCATGGGAGCGGACGGTGATTTTGTCATCCTGTTTCAGGAGAAGTCCACCGGCCGCCTGATCGTCCTGAACGATGCCCTGTCGCGGCTTCCTCTCTATTACCATCTGACCGGGAACAGGTTGATCCTCTCCAGGGACATGACGTTTCTCCAGCCCTTTGTCCACGGCACCTCCGTGGATCGCACGGCCATTGCCGAGTACCTTCTCTTCGGCTATCCCCTGGGCTCGAAGACACTGCTGGCGGATGTCCTCCGGCTCCCTCCGGCGACCTGCATCCGGGTCAATCCCCAGGAGAAGCAAATCCGCTTTCACTCGATACACCTCTTCGATTTCAGCGGCAAAGAAAACCGGGGAAAGACAACAAAGGAAAACGCACGGAGTCTGGCACGCCTTTTCACAGAGGCCCTGGTCAACCGCGTTGAGACCATGAAGGACTGCAAGAGCGTTGTTTCCTTGAGCGGGGGACTGGACTCGCGGGCCGTGGCGGCCGGTCTAGCCAAGAGCCGTGTCGCATTTTCTAGCATCTCGTTTCTTGACGATGAGGGAAACGCCGAGCCGGACGTAAGGATCGCGGCGTGTGTGGCTCGGCTGTTGAACACAGAGTGGAGATCGTTCGATCTGGGGCCGGCAAGTGCGGACGACTACCGGATGTTGTTGAAAGCTAAGCACGGCCTCAACACATCGGAATGAGCTACCTTCTTCCCTTCCTGCAAAGGCTCCAGGAACACTTTGGAGGCAAGGCGGTCTGCTTTACG
>CAZSUQ010000038.1:0-15697 GCA_964609935.1 uncultured Thermodesulfobacteriota bacterium
GGCCCAGCGGAAAGCTACTGGGATACCTTTATCTCCATGACAGCCTCTCATATGGTAGACCGCCCCGTGGAGTTTGTGGATGAGAAGGGTTTGCCCTTGTACCACTTCAGACTTTCAGGCAAGCTCCCGGAGAATCTCGTTGACCGGTCGACTTTCGGCATCATCAGTAAGGACCAGAGGATCGGTGCCTCGGTTCTCCATTCCGTGTGGTTTCTGTTTTTCAATCTCCTGGGCTTCCGGATCTTTTTCGCCGTGTGCGGGGTCTCGCTGGCCGTAACGGGCTATCTGATCGGCCGCCTCTTTTTCAGCATGCCTTTATCTGTCTTTTGTTCAATTTTGGTATCTGTGAATCCTTATACGTTCTCCTGCTACCAACTGAGTCCAAGTCTGACGGGTTCGGCCATTCTCTGTCTTCTCCTCTATTTGACCTTGCAGGAGCGGAGTCACGAAATGGCCATAGGTCTTACTTACGGCGCAGCCCTTGCGGTGCTTGAGGTTTCGATTTTCTTTCTTCCCGCTATCCTGTTCTATTTTTGGGTGAGAAAATGCGGTGCCTCGAGATACCTCTATTTCTTGCTTGGCATGACATTGCTGGTTGCGCCATTGCTGTACTGGAATGAATTCGCGTTCGGAGGAATGTTCATCCATCCTACGCAATACCCAGAGTTTGTCGGGCATCGCCCTACATTTCCGCACCGGATTCTCTTCTGGACATTTCAGTTCAACGGTCTCCTCAACTTCCCCTTTCACTCTCACGTTGTGCGTACGCCTCATTTTCCTTATCCGGGATTCATCTTCATACCCCTCGTGTTGACCCGGTGTTTCGGCATCCTTTTGACGGCGATGTCGGTGCCGGGTTTCTGGTGGCTGTGGAAGCGATCGAAAACGCTGACCTTGTTCTTCCTTTTCTGGTGCATTCCTTTCACCCTGTTTTTCCTATTCCAGGAAAACCTTGACGAGTGGAAGATTTCCTATACGCTTCTCCTGTTTCCACCGCTTGCCCTCTTCACGACTGCAGGGTTGAAGAGACTCGTATCCCGTGTTGAACCAGCAAAGAGTCTTCTTCTATATGTAGGTGGGGCGATGGTACTCTTCGTCGGAGTAAGAAGCTTGAGACACATTGAATCCCCGATCGACACACGGTGGTATCTGCGTTTTCCCAAAGCATTGAACACGGAAAACAGGGGAATTGTCCTAAATGAGGATGAGCGATTCGAGTGGTATATCTACCACACGGACGAAACACCTGAAGAGCATGAAAAAAGAAAAGAAAAAATGACAGAAGCAAACCTGCTGCCAGCAAGGTATCTGGAAAGAAAGAAAAGGGATTGGGATATGTCCAAAGGGATCGTCAGCGAGTGGATGACGGATCGTATCCGTACCTGTGACATGTGGGAGAAGATCTACGGATCCGATCCCCATAGGGTAAATCGAGGGCGGTAGGAAAAGCGAATCCCCTTGGTGATTTTTCATAATCTGAAAAAAGGGCAGCTCCGGCGTGGTCCGGTACGGCACGGGATGCACGGCCAACGGCCCTGCCCGTGGAGAAGAATATGAATTCCCCCCTTTGGGAACATACACGTTTCCATTTGGACTGATTCGATGCACCCGGATCAAAGATTCCTGGGATGAAATTTTTTCACAGACACGAAACAGGATGGAAGATGGAGGGGTGTTGCAAGGCTATGTTGTTGTGGTTTTCTTGGGCGTCATGCCCTTCGGGAGGTCGTTGCAAGGAGGACGACGATGACGCCCATCAGGAGCAGAAGGAGAAACCCCATCCCTGAGAAGATGGTTTCCATGCCGGCGGAGGCTTCCAGTTCTTCCACGATCTTCACGGCAAGGGAGCCCACACCGAAGTTCAACACGAACTTTGTTCCGAACGCCGAGTGGCGGAACCGTTCTGGGGTGAACCGGCTCACGAGCGTGTTTTCAACCGGCTGCATGCCAAGGAGAAAGAAGAAGAAAACCGTGGAGAGCACAACCAGTGGAAGGTCAATGGTAACGGCCATGACAAAGGCTGCGGGAATGGTTATGGAGTAGAAGATGAGGTAGCAGATCCTCGGGTCGTATCGTTCCGCTGCACGACCCCCGGTGTACTGCCCAGCCATTCCTGCCAGGTAGACCAGCGAGACCGAGACCGTAGCGATGAGGTTTTCCGACATCTCCAGGCCGGTCCAGGAGGACACCCAGTGAAAGATTCCCTGGTTCTTGATCTCGAAATAGGTGGGCAGGATGACCGTGGAACCCCTGTAGACAAGGCCTCCCATCATCATCGCAACAAGGAGGATGAAGAACGCCGAACGCATCACTTGCTGTGTGTCTCCGGTCGAATCCTTTTCCGAGTTGGACACGGCAATCGGGTACAGGAGCATCAGCAGGAGACCGAACAGGTTGGCAAGGCCCACGAAGAAGAAGGCCGCCCGGGGCCCCCAGAGCATGGTCATGAGCCCTGCCAGGAGAGGAGCAGCAAAAAGGCCCGCGTTTCCGGACATGCCGTTGTACCCCAGTGCCACGCTCACCCTCCCGATGCCCTTTGAGATCAGGCCAAGGCCCACGGGGTGATAGATGCCGGAGAAGAGCCCGAGTGAGGCAAGGGATGCGGCAAGCCCGGCCGGGGTGCCGAACCAGACCCCGGCGGCCAGGCCGCTCATTCCGGCGCCCAGGAAGAGAAGGAGGAGGAACGGCCGGAATCCCAGCCTGTCGGCGGCCAACCCCCAGGGAAGCGCGGATACACCGAACAGCAGATACATCCAGAAGGAGATGCCGAGCACATCGGCCACCTCCATGTTCATGGTCTGCGCCAGGGGAAGAACGAGCGACGGGAAGACCAGCATGTTCACATGGCTCATGAAATGGCCGTAACAGGTGACCGCCAGAATCGATCGTTCGTTGGAATCAAAGCCTTGCAAAGGATTCATGCTCACGGTTTCAATCCTGTCCCTGAATGTTCCATGGATACAGGCATCAATCCTTCCGCTCATCAGAAGCGATCCGGCCGTCCATGAGACGAACGTTCCGCAGGGCGCGTTCCATGACCTTCGGGTCATGGGTGGAGAAGATGAAGGTGACACCGTGATCCCGGTTCAACTTCTCCATTATGGACAGGAGCCTGTCAGCCGTCTCGGAGTCCACGTTTGCCGTGGGTTCGTCCGCA
Source organism: uncultured Thermodesulfobacteriota bacterium (assembly GCA_964609935.1). Classification (GTDB taxonomy): domain Bacteria; phylum Desulfobacterota; class DSWW01; order DSWW01; family DSWW01; genus CAYTRL01. The sequence continues at coordinate 3,158 of CAZSUQ010000038.1, forward strand.
AGCACCACGGCAGGGTTGGCCACGATGGCGCGTGCAATGGCCACCCGCTGCTGCTGGCCGCCCGAAAGCTCGTCCGGTCGTCTGTGTTCCATGCCTTCCAGTCCCACCTCGGCCAGCAGGGCCATGACCCGGTCGCGTCGCTCACGGGCCTCAACGCCTTGAAGGGAGAGCACGATCTCTGCATTCTCGTAAGCCGTAAGGACCGGAATGAGGTTGTAGGCCTGAAACACGAACCCGATCCTGTCACGCCGGAGGCGGCTCAGGGCCGAACGGCTCAGGGTGCACAGGTCCTTGCCCTCCAGAAACACGGATCCGGAGGTGGGTTCATCCAGAGCCCCGATGATGTTCAGGGTCGTGGATTTGCCCGAACCCGAAGGCCCGCTCACGGCCATGAACTCACCCTTCGCCACGGTCAGGCTCAGGCCACGCACGGCCGGAACCTCCACGTTTCCCTGCCAGTAGTTCTTGGTAAGATTCGTAACCCTCACGATGGGTTCCGGGTCTGCCCCGTGCATCTCACACCCCTCACACAAGCTTGATGGACTCCACGGGAACCACACTCCCGGCTCGCCATGCCGGATAGAGACCGCTCAGCAGGGTTGCCAGAAGAACGGTCACCGCAATGATGGCCGCGTTTTCCGGGAAGATATCCACATGCATGACAGGCTCCATGGCCACGCCTGCCACCTCCACGCTTCCTTCTTTGATCAGGGAGGATATGTCCAGGCCCCTGGTTGTCAGATAGGCATACGGTAAGGCTGTCACGGCTGCAGCGGCCAGCAGGCCCATCGCCCCCAGCCACAGGCTCTCCCACATGACGATCCCGAAAAGCCTGGCCGGGGTGAATCCGATGGCCGTCATGATCCCGAACTCCCGCATGCGCTCCATGACGCTGACGAACAGGGTATTGAAGATCCCCGCAGCCACCAGGATCATGATGAGAACCTCGAAGAACAGGGTGCCCGAGACCTTCATGGAAATGAAACCCGCCAGTTCAGGCTGGGATTGATTCCAGGTGATGGCAACCGCTTTGGGGGCAACATGACCTCCCAGCCGGTGGGCCACGTCAGGTGCCTTCCGGTGGTCGTCCAGGTAGATGGCCACCTGGGTTGCCTCTTCCGGTCCGTAGCCGAGGGCTTCCCGCACGGTGTCGATGGGAAGGAGGAAGAGGGCGGCGTCCACGCTCGGCGCACCCGTCCGGATGATCCCGGTCACACGGGCCAGGCCGCTCACGATCTCGCCCTCCCTGTCCGTCATGGTGTACACCACCTTGCGGCCCGGTTTCACGCCCAGGTTGATTGCAAGGCGCTCGCCTAGGATGATCCCCCGGTTGCGTGTCGTCTTGAACATCTCTCCTTCGGAAAGGCTGTCAAAGACCGGCAGCGTTTCCACGTCCTCTGCTGCAGGGTCGATGGCCAGGAAAAGGGCCCCCCTGGTCTGTCCGGCCGTTGCCAGCATGGCCTGGCCGGTTACGCGCGTTGCAACCCGCTTTACGTGCCAGCTTCCGAGGACCTTGTTTCGAAGTTGCTCCGTGTCCTCGAGGGTCTTGCTCAGGGAGGGTTTGCTCAGGTAATCAGGGTGCTGGATCGTCACATGCCCTCCGCCCATGCGTGCGGCCAGGTTGATCATCTTGGTCCAGTTGGCGTCCCCCATGCCGGTGAAGAGGATGGCCAGCATGGTGCCGAAAGCGATTCCGGACAGGGTGATCACGGTCCGGCGCCTGTTCCGCCAGAGATTTCGCCACGCCATCACGGGCAGGGTAGAGCCTTTCACCCGGTTCTCCCCCTCCGAATCAATTCTCCATAGTCAAAGGCTGGCCCCTGAGGTTTGGTATCTCCCGTGCATCCGCTCCGTTCGCTCAAAACGAGATCCTCTTCACTGATGACGAATGGCCTCCATGGGCCGGATCATCGCTGCCTTGAGTGAAGGGTAGATCACTGCAACGACCACCACGGCCACCAGGGTCCAGACGGGCCGTGTGATCGTGCCCGTCTTGATGGCGGACCGCCACACCGGATCCCAGGCAATTCCCGAGATGGCGATGCCGCCGAGCCCGCTCAGGTTGATCCCATGCGTGGCCAGGTACCAGCTCACCGGAATGCTGCAGAAACCACCGATGATCAGGGCCAGGCCCGTCTGGATCATGCTCTCGGTGAAGATGAGGCCCAGTACACCACCGGGGCCCACACCCAGCGCCTTGAGAACGCCGAACTCCCGGATCCGCTCAAAGACCGCCATGAGCATGGCATTGAGGATCACGATGCCCACGGAGATGTAAAAGATCAGGAACATGGTGTACATGACACTGTGAACCGAGTCGAGCATGGTGGCCAGGGTGGGCACGAGCTGGCGCCAGGTCCTGGTATCCAGGCCGGGCGTGAGTGTTCGTGCACCTTCCGCTGCGTCCTCAAGGCTTTGCCCGGCAGGCCGCCTCAAGAGGATCTGGTGCGCCCCTTCCGGGAGAACCATCAGCTCCCGAAAGGCATGGGCGGTCATGAAGATGCCGGTTCGGTCCACCCCTTCGCCCATGTTCTTGAGGATGCCAAGCACCGTGTAGATGTCGTTGGCAATGGATCCGTCAGCGCCCTGTGTGAGAACCACGATCTCGCCACCGGCCTTGACGGCGAGTGTGTGTGCAAGTCGACGGCCCAGGACGACACCGCCCGGATCCGCGGGGTCAAGCCAGGCCCCCTCGAGAATGTGCTCATGGATGCGGCTTACCCCGGCATCCTCTTTCACATGGATCCCGCGAAGCGTCACCCCGGCACTGGTCTCCCCCGCAGCTGCAAGACCTCCGGCAAGGAGCCGTGCGGCGGCGCGGTAGCCGGCTTCATGGAACCGGCTCACCAGGGTGTCGGGCTCCTGGATGCGGGTGTAGATGGAAGGATTGTCCGCGTACCCTTCGGCGAACACCTGCATGTCCCCCAGCTCGAGCTCCAGGATGTTGCGTTCCATGCCGGCAAGGTAGCCTTCCACAAGGCCCGAGTACTGGATCATCACAAACAGGGCGAGGCTCATGGCCGCCACGGTGACAAGGGACCGCCGCCGGTTTCGCCAGACGTTCCTCCATGCCATCTTGAAGATGTCCACCTCGGTTCCCTCACTGGGGCTGGAGCTGCCGCAGGGGAGAAGAGACCCTGCTCAAGAATCCAGACTATAACAAAAAAAGACCCCTTTGATACACCATCCTCTAATGAAACCTTTTTGCGCTCAAGTTGATCTACTATAGTGATTTCGCTTTGTGAGCTCGGTGAGGAACCCCTCCGGGGGGAGGGTTCAAACATAAGCTGTTTACGGTGGGAAAAGGCTGGATTCACACAAACCAAAGGAAAGAGGAGAAGGTTTCATGAGCAAGGTACTTGTTGCCTACGAAAGCAGAACCGGGAACACGGCGAAGATGGCGGAATTCATTGCAGAGGGCATCCGTATGGGAGGCCACGAAGCGGCCGTGAAGAAACTGAGCGACCTGAAGAAAGACGAAGACCTTTTGGGTTACGAAGGTTATGTGCTCGGATGCCCTACCTACCACAGGGACATGACACAGAGTATGAAGCAGTTTCTCTTCCGGATGGAGAAGGCGGAACTGCAGGGGAAGGCAGGTGGAGCTTTCGGGTCCTACACACACAGCGGGGATGCTCCCTCCTACGTCTACGACACCATGGAGTTTGTGTTCAAGATGTCCATGACCAACCTGGGGGCCTTCAACCTGAAGGAGCATCTTGTGAGTGCAACAGACGGGATGCGAGCCTGCCAGGATTACGGCAAGGCGGTTACGAGCCTGTTCGGGGAGTAAACGGCCTACAGAATCCTACTTTACAGCCCCTCCTGAGCACACCACTTCTCCAAGAAGTGATCGGCGCTCTCCCATTCGGCTGTTGCAGGATCGAGGATCTGGGCGGGCCTGAACTGTTTCTTGTAGTCCATCTTCGGATGCCCGGGGAGGTAATAGCCCAGGTTCACGGAAATGACCCCGTGATCCCTGGCCCACTCGAGGGCGGCAAGGATGAAGTAGGTCCCAAGGCTCCTTTGTGCCATTTCCAGATCGTACACGGAGTAAACCGCTGAAAGGGTGTTTTCCCCCATATCCAGGACACCGAAGGTCACGAGCCGCTGTTGCACGCGAAACTCGAATTCAACGCTGTTCCCTGTTGCCGTGTACATCTGGTGCATCATGGTTTCCAGTGTGCTCTCCGGATCGAAGTCTTTCTCCCTTTTCCCGGGAACCGGCTTCAGAAAATGTTGTTTGTACTGATACCGGAGATAGAGACGTTCTTTTTCCGTGGTGGGCTGTGGGGTCACAACCCTTGTTTGCACATCCGCGTTGTTCCTGAGGATCCTTTTCTGTGAGCGGGAAGGCTGAAAGGAGGAGACCGGCACGCGGTAGCTCAGGCAGGCGGAACATCCCGGACAACGGGTCGTATAGTAGAAGTCCCCGGCTCGCCGGAACCCGCTGTTGATCAATCTGTCCACAAGGTCGGGAGGAAGTGCCTCCTGACACAGAAAGGCCCTGAGACGGCTCTGCCTTTCCGGGTAGTAGGCGCAGGGGTGCTCCGGTGTATCAGGGAGGGAATCGAGGAATCTCTGGAAACGGGCGTCTCTGGATTTCATTCAAACCGCTCGCCGGCATGGTGCGGGTGCAAGGGGGTCCAGTCAGGATGCCTCAGGGGGCGTGTCCCCAAGAAGCAGCCGTTTCAGTTCCTGTGCAGGCTTCAGGACCTTTCCTTTGGGCGACATGCACACGTGATCCGTGTAACCCGTTGCCAGGAGGTCGTTGCCCCGGGTCACCCTGTATTCGATGTGAAGGACAGGGCCGCGAAAGGCCATGCTGTGGATCGTTACGGTCAGCTCGTCATCGAACAGGGCCGGTTGCCTGTATCTGCATTGGGTCTCGATCACCGGAAGCATGACCCCTTGCTCTTCCAGTTCCCCGTAGGGCAGCCCCACCTCCCTCATCATGGAGGCCCTGGCCATCTCGAAGTAGACGAGGTAATTCGCGTAGTAGACAATACCCATCTTGTCGATGTGCGCATAGGGTACGTGAAGCTTCAGCTCGAACTCCCTGCCGCTGGTGCTCTCTTTCTTCAATTTGCCCGTCCCTTTTCTGTGATCTCTATTTCCGGCTTTCGCATTGATCTGACAGGGATCAAGGCATGGAACGCCTTCGAGGGGAGAGGAAATCGAGTTCCAGTTCCCTGCCGTCCAGGCTGATGACAGCCTTGCCTTCACCAAACTCCTGTTGACAGTAAGGATTGTCCCATCGCCTGTAGGGTCCCAGGTCCACTTCCTCCTCTTGAACGAGCATGGGTCCGCTCCAGCCCACCTGGATGGTTCCCTGGCTGGGCGAGCCGTACGTCACCGAACCATCAACGGTAACGACTGCCTCCTCGGTCTGTGTGACAAACGCGGCGAAGGGCCCGTTGTGTTCGATATCACCCAGCTCCACGATCCACACGTTTTCCTTGGCATCGGCGATCAGCTCGTAGTCGTTTTCCTCTGCCCATTCCGTGGGATGCTGGGAGTACAGGGCCACGTAGGCATCGCCCTTGCGGCCCAGGGTCCAGCTTCCTGTTTGTACGAACTCGTCGAAGCGGGTCCTTGGGAAATAGGCATGGCTGTAATCCACAAAGAGGATTTCGTCCAGCAAGGGGACCCTGGGCCTGCGGTACTGAATGATGCCCACGTTTTCATGGAACGTGGCCCGCGGGATGAAGCCTCCGGTCCAGGCCCCGCCCATGTAGTCTCCGTCCAGGCCGCCCGGATACGTGGTAAACACGTATGCGCTCTGATCCAGGGTTGCCTTCCAGACGTGCACCTGGCCGGTCCAGCTCCCGGGCTTGTAGTCCTGGGCGCAGGAGATCTGGTAATAGGGTGTGCGGTACGTGTAGGTGCTCACACTCTCGAGGACCACCCCCCGGGTCAGGGGCTCGAACAACTCGGAGATGGTTACTAGAAGCGGGCTTCCCACCAGGAACCGCAGGAACCCGAGCTGGTTCCACGGCTCCCCTCCCTCCCACAGGTTGTATGTGTCCACGAGGTCGAAGCTTGCCGTTACCACCTGAGGCGGCACATACCCGGTCATCCCCCACCAGAACATCACGTCCCGGAAGTCCTCGTAGCCGAACCCATGGCCGGGGCCATCCTCGATGTTGATGCTGTCCCTCTGGCGGTGCTCCAGCCCGCTGGAGGCATGTGCGGCAATGTCTTCAAGGATGGGCGGGGGAACGTATCGATCGCTGGTGGCCAGGAAACATCCGGTGAAGTGCTTGTGGGACAGCTCGTCCATGGAGTCCGGTTCGGCCAGGCCGAGCATGAGAAAGGCGGCCTCGCGGGTGGAATCATTGAGCCCGTAGAGCAGTCTGGAGGGGTAGGTGCGGCCGTGGGTCACGGCAAAGAGGCCCTTGTAGTAATTGCTCGCCATGTCAAAGGCCATGACATCCAGAAGGATGGCCGCCCGGACGGCCACATCCTCATCCTCGGCAAAGTCCACAAGGTTGACCAGGCCGGGCATGTCCTCGTTGAAGTAGACATTGGAGTGCCATTCGGCAAAGCCGAAGCGCCACCGTGCGTCCAGCCAGCGCCGGAGCAGCTCCAGTGCGTGTTCCACGTGTTCTGCACCGGTCATGCCTGCATTGGGGAAGTTCCTGTCATGGAAGAGCTGGCCTGCCAGCAGCTCGGCCGTGTGATAGAGGATCTGGTGGTTCTCGGACCACCAGACCAGAGAGTCCGGCCCCGGCTCGTCCAGCCAGTACTTGAAGCCGAGAACCGTCTCTTCCATGGCCTGCCGGAGGGCATCAGGCAGGCTGGGATTTTGCCGGTCAAAGTAGAGCATGCGCACGATGGCATTGAGATGGAAGTCACTGGACCCGTACCGGGTGTTGATCCCCTCCAGGCGCGAGTAGATCTCTTCCTCGTTGTAAACACTTGAACCTGTGTACGCCGGGCAGACCTGTCCGTAGATACCTCCCAGCCCGGGGCCGTTGTTCTGGTCGCAATAGTCCAGATACGCGGCTTTTCGTTGCAGAAAGGCCTCGGAGGGCTGGATGGCGCCGTTTGCAGGAGGCATTGCTTCTCCGGATTGCGAACCTTTACTGCACCCGGAAAGGTTCGTTGACAGCAAAAGGCCTGTCACGAGGACCAGGGCAACAGGAGCGGTTCTCTTCATACAGGTTTCCTTTTTGCGTCTGATAGAGCCAGGGGAACACCCCTTCAACAACGTTACCGAACCGCCCCCCATTTTTCAAAAAACGGATGAAGGAACAACGCCGGTTTAGAGGTTCTTCGTGGCAGCATAACCATGACATCGGATGTGTAAATGCCAAACGGATCGTGGAATCGGCAGGGTCATGTCGGCGTGGAAGGGAATCAAATTTTTACCGTCTTCCACGACAAGGACGCAATCGCTCCCCCGAAAGGATCTAGAAATGGATTTTTAGACGGGTACCGAAAAAGGTGAAGGGTCCCTTTACTCTGCACACAAGCGCAGGAAATCCCGGTAGGTCGTATAGCACATGCACTTGTAGCAGCCGGTTCTCGGCTCGGGCATGGCGTATTTTTGGTTCAGGTCGTGCCATCCCTTTCCAAGCTTCAGGTAATAGGATGTGGACGGTGCCTGAAGCTCCTCGTAGAGGGACCCCGGAGCAACGGTCCAGATGGAATAGGCGGGCCGGATGTCGTGCCTGAGGAGCCATTCAAAGCCTGACAGGGTTGATTCCAGGGCCTCCTCTTCTGTCTTGAAGCCGTCTTCCGGGGCCATCTCCACCCCGGCAACGAAGTTGGAGGCCACCTCGCCCCTCCCGTAGATCTCCACCGCCTTGCACAGCAGATCGAGCCATTTCCCCCTCCCCACATGCCTGGCTTTGCCTGGCACCACCTCGGGCCACAGCGATTCCTCCCAGGTTTCCATGGCGCAGCTCATGTACACCGAGCCCTCACCCGCCTCATGGAGCCTCCTGGCATCCTCCTCGTCGAGCGCCTGGATCGCCAGAAGAAAGGGCGTGCCTTCCCTGTACCCCTCTGCGTTCCGAAGGGCCTCGATGAGCTGGATGTAGAAATCCGCTTCCTTTTTCCGGTCCAGGAAAGATCCTCCGCTGATGCACATGTGATCGATGCTTCCTTCCTCTGCTGCGGCGTTGAAGGTTTCAATGATCCGGTCCATCACACGGGCCGGAAGGCGCTCCATTCCCAGTTCCCTTGACCGCTCCATGGTGGGGACAAGGGTGCAGTACCTGCACTGGTCCCCTGCGTTGAAGTATTCGCAGTGGTTGAAATTGATCACGCTGAACACGCATTCGCCGTTTCCGCCGGCCACCTTGCACATGAGGGAGCCGTCTTTCGTGCGTTTCGTGAACCAGCCCGGACGCGGTGTGAAGAAGACCGGTGAAACAAACTCCCCGTCACAGGTGATCGCGTGCTGGCCGTCCCCCATGTAGAGGATCTCGTAGGGGCTCGTGCTGTCCAGCATGATCATCACGGTGGTGCCGTCCGGCAGGCAGAATACCTGGGGATAGGTGGTCCAGCCCTCGGTCACGTCCGTGGCGCCGTGCATGTCCTCGTGGTCCCATTCGAAGATGAGGTGGGTCTGGGGAAGGGCCCAGCGGGCGATCCGTGTCAGGTCATCGGTGTATCGGACACCCCGGCGGATGATGTCGGTCTTGAGGACAATGCTCTCCGGGATGTCAGGGAACGATTCCTTCAGTTGAGCGATTCGCTCCTTTCCGCGCAATCCCTGGGAATCTGTTGCCTCCACGGTCCTTTCCTCCATTCTCAAGGGGACGCAGGACAGCAGGTGGATGCGCCCTGCACGTTGGCAATTTCTTCCTTCGGGCCCGAAACTGTCAGGTTTCCCCAGCTCTCACCACGAAGTTCCCCGCAATTTGCGGGCCATGTCCGTGGGTAGCACGATCCTGCTTTCGTGGCAACAAGTTTTTCCGGTTGAAACATCCTCCACCATTCGTAAGGCCAACCTTCGCGTTCCGGGGGGTGAAGCAGGGATTGTCTTATATTGAAGGGAAACCGGAAAACAGCGAGAATGATCGTTGTCCGGCATGCGAGCCGACCCGGAGGAACCCTGGAGGGAGCGATTGCCTTGAAGATTTTATCCCGCATCTTCCGTACTCCCACCATACTTGCAACGAAGGGTCATGCAATGTGCGGGCTGGATAACCGGTCCGTATTTCTAGCATCCCTTGGTCCGGCAGCCCGCCCCCCTTTTGTTCGAAGGCTGTTCCCACTGTATTTCATGCTTCTGGTGGCACCTTTTCTTTTCCTGCTCGCCTCGGGATGTGAGTTCGACAACCTTGCGGACGAGAGGGAGTTTCTCAGCGGGCCCACCAACATCAACGCTGCACTGGGAAACGGCCGTCTGAGTGCGGCCTTCTCGCGCAGGGGGGAGGTCACGGTTCTTCGCTGGCCGAGCCCGAGCTACTATGACCAGTTGAACTACTTGACCCCGATCCTGACCCAAGGTGCAAGAGACAGGCCCCGGATGGGTGCAGGGGAAAACATGGGGATCCTCGCAGGGCTCGAGTACACGGCAGGCGGAAAGAGCGGGGTGACCTGGTTTCGAGACGAGGTGTGGACGGCTGCACAGAGCTACCTCTCCGACACCACGAACATCCTGGTGACCGAGTATGTGCACGAGGGGTTTGCCCTTCAGGTTCGTTTCCTGACCTTTGCCCTGCCCGACCTGGATGTACTCGTCTTCACATTTGAGGTGGACAGGCACCAGGGCTCACCCGTGGAGGAGGCTGCCCTCGTCTTTTTCGAGAACCTTTCGCCCTGTCTCCACAAGATCCCGAACCTCCCCCTTGAGGACTGGCTCCTCGATTTTCAGAACGACTTTGCCGCTCTCTATGACTCGAGAAGGGATCTTCTCGTTCACTTCAGGCCGCAGGGCGGTAAGGATCTTCTCAGCCGGCTCGATCCCCTGTTTTCCATTCCCAGCCGGGACATCCAGGAGGATGTGAACGAGCTCATAGACAGCCTGGACGGAGACTTCGGGCAGGGCGTTTACGTGGCCATGGGATCGGACAGAGAAACTGTTGGACACCAGGTGGGGTTTGACGAGGAAAGGGGATGCGAAAAGGATCGTCCGTGGAAATACTCGGCTCAAGACGCCTATCTGGACGCACTGGACGGCACGCTGTCAGGGTCCCCGGCTGCAGGCTGCCAGGCCAATGCCGCCCTTGTGTGGGACCTGGATCTGTCGAGCGGCTCGGATCGCATGAGCGTCTATGCCGCTTTTTCCGAATCCTGGGAAGGGCCTGCAGGGGCCCTGGCGCTACTGGAATCATCCAGGAACCAGCCTGCCCTGGCACACCTGGACGATGCGGAGTCATGGTGGGACGGCTGGTCCTCCCGGGCCGAATTGCCGGACACGGATGACCCGCACATTCTCCAGGTGGCCAGAAGGGCCCTGTTGACCATAAAAGCTGCCACAGACCGGGAGACCGGTGCCATCGTGGCCGGTATCGCCACCCAGCCTCCCTACTCCCTGGACTGGCCCAGGGACGGTGCCTTTATCAACCACGTCCTCGACCTGGCGGGCTACCCGGAGATGGTTACACAGCACAACCTCTTTTACGCAGACGTACAGAGGAAAGAGCCCCTGTTGGGACCCGGGGGAGAGGTGATCGCGCCGGCAGGTACGTATGCAACGAATTACTATGCAGACGGCATGGAAGGGATGCCGATCCCCTTTGAGATCGACAATGCCGGGTTTGCGGTCTGGACCATGGCCGAGCACAGGAGGTTCCTCAAGGGGGCCGAGCGTGCTTCCTACCTGGAGGCGGTCTGGCCCGCCATACGACTGGGGGCCGAGGAACTGGCAAACTGCAGGGATGAGGAGAACGGGCTCCAGTGCTATGCCAATGAAGGGGACTCCTTTGATCTGACCCAGGGCCTGCCCGGAGCCATCTCAGTCCATATCGCATTGACGGCCGCCCTTGGGGCAGGAGAAGAGGTGAGAGCGGACAAGGCAAGCATGGATTGGTGGAGAACGAGAAGGGGTGAGTTGAAGGAGGCCATCATCCGTTTCTTCTGGAACGAAGAGGGGGGCTATTTCGAGCCCGGGATAGACTACCCAAGGGGATTCGTCTCCTGGGTCATCTGGCCGGCCCGTTTTCTTCCCTTCAGCGACCCAAGGATGAAGCTTCACGCAGAGCACCTGTTTTCCTTCATGGAACCCCACCTCAGAAAGGAAACCGAATACGCCCTCTATGATGCGGAGTCCGCTTCCGCGCTTGCCCACATCTGGAAAAGCGGGACCCGTGAGAGGGAGAAGCTTGTCTGGGCCCTGAACGTGCTCACCAAAGAGGTCCCCACCCCGGGGACGCATCACTACGGTGAGGTTTACACCATCGAGGAGGAAGGGCAGGGGAAATTCTTCGAGGGCAGGACCGCGATCCCCCATGTCTGGTCTGCGAGCCTGGTGTACCTGGCCTCCATAGAGGCTTTCGATACAGCGGAGGAGGCCAGTGAGGCCATCGGGTCGACTTCAGGATGCGATTGCCACACAACAGGGCAGGGGGCACCCGTCCCGATGGCAACGATTGTGTTGAATCTTACTCCCTGGGTCCTCCCCTTCCTGATGCTCATCCGAAAGAAACACAGGAACAGGGGCTAACCCGCAACTTGCCATGTTACAGGAGAGTACAAGCAGTTCCGTACGATTTTGGAACTCCGACTCCGGTTTCGTTGGGCTCCGTCGCTCTCTCCCCCAACAAAGTCGCCCGGCGGAAACCTCCGACGGAACCCCAACTCGTACGGAACCATTGGAGTCCTGTCAGGGAGAACTCACGACGCTTCCTGTCTACCCACTGTGCCGGATAGATTTCGTTTGTGGTAAGTACCTATTGTCAAATCAATTGCCCTCACCGAGACTTGATCTTACCGAGGTTTCAGAGGAGGCAGAAGTTGACCTGATAAGCGGAGGGGACGAGGAGAAATCTCTTCTCGATACATGGGAATCTGTTGAAGTACGGATCGTGGCAAGGGATATGGAAATTGAAAAACCTGAATAGTTCGACCAGACCCTTTCTCTCCGAAGAATCCAGAACAGAATAAATTCACTGTCCCTGAGATGAAGATCGGACTTCGAAATATTCATTGGGACAGCATTTAAGGCCGCTGGCGAAGATATGTAACCCGGGCTTCTTGCCACTTTCGTGAAGGCCACAAACAGCGGTTCGGTCTCCGTACGATCCCGCCATGGAAAATGTATTCGGTATTTGTCGCTGGAAAACAACGGGTTCAGGATGTTACGCTATTCGTGGCCGATGCAAAAGAAAGAGGAGATGACAAACAAGTTATGAAGTTCCTGACCAGTCAGATTCTGTCTTTCGTCACACGAGGCCAGGTAAGGCGTAACGCCCAAGCCCTAGCGAAGTATATGCTTCTGCTGCTTGGCACCATTTCCCTGTACGCCACCGGATTCCGCTTCATCATGCGCCACGTCGAAGGCCAGGAACACTCCTGGGTCACCGGGTTCTACTGGACGCTGACGGTCATGACCACTCTGGGCTTTGGCGACATAACATTTCA
>CAZSUQ010000039.1:0-15686 GCA_964609935.1 uncultured Thermodesulfobacteriota bacterium
GGATCTTCACCAGGTTGGTTCCCGATTTGGATATGAACCCTGCCACGTGTAGGGGTTGGCCCCGCCCGGGGGTATAGAGGGGCGTCAGGTTGGGCATCAGGATCCCTTTCTTTTTGTTTGCCCGCTAACCGTCCGTAAAGGTGTTGATTCCGCCGGGCGGGATGAGAAGCTGAACGCGCACGCGCGCACCTTTTTCAAGGCGCTCGGTGCCCTCCCGGATGGGGATCAGGCACTGGGCCGAAGCCATGGATTCCAGGCGGCTGGCCGGCTTGTAAGGGGTGGCCCAGAAGATGCCGTCCCGGTCCTGGTACAGCTTTGCCCGCATCATCTGGGTCCAGTCGGTCTCCCTCCCCTTGACAGGGCTGGAGAGCCTTGCCTCCAGGGTTGGGAAGGGGTCTTTCTGCCAGCCCGCCAGAAGCAGGGTCCCGGGAAGGGCGAGCTGTAGAAAAGCCATCTCGTTGCTCGGGGGGCCGCCCGGCAGGCAGAAGACAGGCTTTTCCCCCAGGAGTCCGAAGCCCACGGCCTTGCCCGGTCCCAGCCGCACCCTGTGGAAGACCTTTTTCCATCCCAGCTCTTCCAGCACGCTGATCACCAGGTCGCGCTCACTCCCCCAGGCCCCGCCGCTCGTCATCAGGACGTGGGCCCCTTTCATGGCGGCCTGCAGCCCCTGCCTGATCTCTTCCCTGTTGTCCGGAAGGACCCTGCAGGTGCTGGGGATTCCAAAGGATTGCAGCCAGGAGGCAAGGGTGCACAGGTTGCTGGCATAGAGCTGGCCGGGCCCCAGGGGCCGGCCGGGCGCAACCACCTCGTCCCCTGTGGCAACCAGCGCAACCCTTGGCGCTTTGAAAACGTTCGCCTGCTCGATGCCGGCCGCTGCCAGCAGGCCCACCCTCCCCGGGGTCAGGATCTCACCCTCCCGGAGCAGGACCTCGCCTTCCCGGATGTCCGTGCCGTGGGCAAGAACGTTTCGGCCCGGGGAAACCGGTGCGGATACTCGAACCTCTCCCCCTTCCTCCCTGCAATACTCACTCCCCACCACCGCGTCAGCGCCCATGGGAAGAACCGCTCCGCTGGTAACCCCCACCGCTTCCCCGGGCTGGATCTTCAGGTCTTCCAAGCCTCCGGCAAACCGGCTCCCGATGATGCGAAACACGGCCGGTTCGGCCTCGGTCGCCCCCTGCGTTTCCCCTGCAGGCAGGGCAAAGCCGTCTTTCAGGGAGACGTCGTCCGTGGGGCTGCTCACCCTGGCCCGGACATCGCCCGACACGACACGGTGAAGGGTCGTTTCAAGGGGCAGCGACTCAACGCCCAGGGTTCCCACGTGGCACCGGACCCTCTCAGTGGCCTCTCCGAGCCCGATGGACACGGCCCGTTCCTTGCCGCCTTCCGTGGTCATTCCTTCTCCATCCGGGTTATTAACCCGCATATAGCATGAACACTTCTGCTGCGAGCGACATAAACACGGAACCTTCGGGTTGTTCCGCTCGGGTTTGTTGCTTTATCCCCTTTTGCATGGGAAAATAAAACATCCCTTTTCGTTTTCCCCAGCTAATCCAGGATCATCCAGGTCACCCATTGATCCCTGCCGGGGCATGCTCCATTCTCTATACCCCAAGCCGAACGCTTTCACAAACAGGACAGCAGGAGGACATCAGCCGTGAAGCAGCGGAAAGAAGGCGAGCCCAAGATACTGATCACCGGGGCAACCGGGTTCCTTGGCCGCAACATCCTTTTTCGACTCCTGGAAAGCGACTCCAAGAGCCGTTTCTGCCTGCTGACCCGGGGCAGCAGCAAGGGGATGAGCCCCAGGGATCGAATCCACCGGATCCTCAACACCCGCTACGACGAGGACCAGGCCAGGGCGTATGAAAAGCGGATCGACATCGCTCTCGGGGATGTGACCTGGAAGCATTTCGGCATGGACGACCGCGCGTACAACCGGCTGGCCTGGAACGTGGTACGCATCGTTCACGCCGCGGCTTCCGTCTCCTTCAACCTGCCCCTGGACATGGCAAGAAACATCAACGTGGAGGGCACCAAGAACCTGCTCGATTTCGCGGCCGCATCACAGAAGGCCGGCTCGCTCAAGCGCGTGGACTACGTGGGAACCGCCTACGTGGCCGGGAAGCGCTCCGGCATCATCACAGAGGACGAACTGGACGAGGGGCAGGAGTTCAACAACACCTACGAGCAGACAAAGTGCGAGGCGGAAAAGCTCGTGCGCCAGCGCTGGGGCGAGGTGCCTGTTACCATCCACAGGCCGAGCGTCATCGTGGGGGAGTCCTCAACCGGAAGGACCTCGAGCTTCAACGTCATGTACTTCCCCCTGAAGCTCTACGCGCGCGGGGTCTGGCGATGGATCCCGGGGAGCCCGGATGTCCCCATAGACATCGTTCCCGTGGACTTCATCTGCAATGCCCTGGAAAGCATCGCCCGGGACCCGGACTCCGTGGGCAACTGTTACCACCTCACGGCCAGCCAGAATGCAACGACCATGGGCCAGGGATCCGGGATGGCCCAGTCCTATTTTGACGGGAAGCCGGTGCGGTTCATCCATCCCATTGTTTACATGAACACCATCCACCGGATGGTGGGCCTAGTGACCTTCGGCCGGCTGCGGGACACGCTGATGAACAAGGGCGCGCTCTACCTCCCCTATTTCATGAACAAGCTTCAGTTCGACAACAGGAAGGCACATGCCATCCTGGAGAAGGACGGGATCGAGGCGCCAAAGGTAGAGGAGTATTTCGCGCGGATTTTCCAGTACTGCATCGACACGGACTGGGGCAAGAACCTCGAGGAGAAAGAGGACTGATGCCCTGTTCGGGCTAGCAGGTTCTTCGCGAAGCGAGGGCAAAAAGAGCGGTGCGTACGAGAATGGCCAGGTCCAGGAGCAGGGACCGGTTCTTGATGTAGTAGATGTCGTAGGAGATGTTTTCGTGGATCGGACGTTCCCGGTCCGCGCTGATCTGCCATAGCCCTGTGATCCCGGGCCTCACACTCAGCCGTTCCCTCTGCAGTTCGTTGTAGCCCGCCACCACGTACGGCATCTCCGGCCGGGGCCCCACGAGACTCATATCCCCCCGAATGACATTGATCAGCTGCGGGAGCTCGTCCAGGCTCGTCCTGCGCAGAAACCTCCCAACGGTTGTGATGCGGGGATCCATGGGAGAACAGGGGGAGTCCATGTAAGCAGGGCTGTCTGCATGCATGGTTCGAAACTTCAAGATCCTGAACGTCCTCCCCTTTTCCCCCACCCGGGTCTGCCGGAACAGGACAGGCCCGGCGGAGTCGATTCGGATGAGAGCGGCAACCATCAGGAAGGAGGGCCAGAGCAGGATCAGGGCGAGAACGGAGAGGACCAGATCTAGACATCGTTTTCCGATACGTTCCGACGTAGAGAACCGTATCTTTCGGGCCGTGACCATGGGGACGCCGTGGAGGTCGTTTACGGCAACCCTTTCCATGCATTGTCCGTAAAGATAGGGGACGTAACTGAAGGCGATGTTGAACCTTCTGCAGAGGCTCACGATCTCCTGCAGGCGCTCCGGGCTGAGGGACGACCGGGCGATGAACACCTCGTCCATCTTTTTCGACAGAACCGCCTCCAGAAAGGCCTCTTTCTTGTCCAGGAAGAGGAGCTCCTTCCGATTTTCCGTTTCCACCCGCTCCCACGCGGCCCGCATGAGATCCCTGTCCTCGTCGAAAAAGCCCACCGCGCCGTATCCCAGCTTGGGGGAGCGGCAGATCACCTGAAAGAGGTTGAAGCCCACCTCGCCCGCGCCGATGATGAGGACCCTGTGAACATTCAACCCGCGAAGGTGAAGCGCCTGGTGAAGCTTGTGAAAACCCATCCTCTCCGCCGTGATCAGAACCAGGGCCGTGCCCAGCGAAAGGGAGAGAAGAAGTGGCGAAAGGGATGTTTTCGTAAAGAAGGAGTAGGCAAAGAGGAAGAGCCCGAGCGTGAGGTCCGCCTGGATGATCCTGCGCGTCTCGTCCACGTTCAGGAGGCTCACCTGCTTCCTGTACAACCCCAGCCGCTCGAAGATAAAGAGGCCCCCTGCCGCGGCCAGCAGGGTGATTCTCAGGTACAGGCCCTGCCCCGGAAGGTCGCCATGGCCGAACGTGGGGTAAAGGAAATAGCCCAGGCCAAAGGCCAGGACAATGGAAAGGAAGTCGGACACGACCTGTGCCGTGATGACCACGCCGACAGTACTTCTTTGCTTGAACCGCTTTTGCCGGGAGCCTTCCTGTCGAGGCTCCGGTCTCGATCCGCCTTCGGCGTGCGTGGATTGCGGGTCAGAAGGGGAGATCCAGGGGTCCGGGGTAACGGTTTCCAGGGGTACCTGATGCTCTTGCATGGGTGCGTTCATCTGTACCTTGTGTCTGCCGGAATCTCGGGATATCTCTCCGGCGTTAGGGGCTATGTAGGGATATTAATCGGCAGTTATCACGAAAAAAACGGCCTCTTTTGTCCCCAAAACACACTTTCTTGCTTTGGGCCGTTTCCGTGGAGAAGGAATTCTCCGGAAGCACGCGGGAGCACGACCCCGCCAAAAACAACGAAGCCTCCTTATCGGCTCATCACATCAGAAAACTTTAGACTTTTTCCGGAAGGCATATTTGTCTGGCAGAGCTCTTTCCTGCGTTAATGAATCTTTCTTTTCCTGCAGTACGTTCGTAGCCCTGACGATCATGCTCGATGTGAACAACCTCACCATACATTTTCGGGACTTTACGGCCGTAGATTCCGTCTCGTTTCGGGTGGAACCGGGGGAGATCTTCGGCTTTCTCGGTCCGAACGGCGCGGGAAAAACCACCACCATCAAGGTGCTTACGGGACAGCTTCGCCCGAGGAGCGGTTCCGTGACCTTCCGGGGAAGGGACCTCTGGAAACACTTCCAGGAATTGAAATCCCTGTTCGGCTACGTTGCTGATTTCGACAACCACCTGGAGGAGCTGAGCGCCTTACAGAACCTGACCCTCTTTTCCATGCTCTACGGCCTTCCGGCGCAAAGGGCCCTGGAAGCGCTGGACACCGTGGAGCTCAGAAACGAACGGGATCAAAAGGTCAAGAACTTCTCCAAGGGCATGAAGAAGAAGCTGACCATCGCCAGGGAGGTCCTGCATCAGCCGAAGCTGCTCTACCTGGACGAACCCACCGCGAACCTGGACGTGCATTCCACAAAGGTGATCCGCTCCCTCCTGATGCGACTCGCACGGGAAGGAACCACCATCTTCTGCACTACGCACAACATGGAGGAAGCAGAGGAGCTCTGCCACCGCATCGCCATCATCGACCAGGGAAGGATCGTGGGGGTGGACACGCCCCACCGGTTCAAGACGAGGTACACGGACCCGGTTGTCCGGGTGGTACTGGACGGCGACCAGGGCGAAAGGGAGCAGTGGCTCCACCTGGACAGGAAAGAAGACCGGGACCTTCTTGCGGAACAGGTCCGCTCCGGCAGCGTGGTGTCCATCCAGTCCCATGCCGCGTCCTTCAATGAGGTGTTCATCCAGCTGACCGGGAGATAAATCAATTGATCCGCCCCCGATACGTAGGGATCCTGTTTTACAAAGAACTCCTGAGGTTCATGGCCAACCCGGCCCTGTGGATCCTCCTGATCCTCTTCTTCTGCATGGGCATGCTGATCAGCCTTTCGGACGTGATCCTGCAGCGCGACAGGTTCAACATCGTGGTGCACGGGGGGGGCGACTCCTCCTTCCTGGCGTTCGTGGACCGTCACGAACCGGACGTCACCCTGCTCAGCCCTTGGCAGCTGCGCACCCGCAAGGGGCTGAACCGGCTCGTCACCCTTCATCTGGACTCCGAGGATTTCGATGAAGAGCTCCTCTCCGGGAAGAACCCTGCCATGAAGATCTCCTCTGTGGAGCTGTCTCAGGCAGAGCTGGGACGGCTGCGGGACCTGCTGGTCAAAGACGCCTTCCTTTTCCTCGGGGTGGAGGCCCCGCTGGAGATACGCATCGCCACCCTGTCCGGACAGACCCTGCGCAGCATCCGGGACATGGAGCTGCAGTCCTTTGAGGAGCCCGAGGACTTCAAGAAGCTGATCATGGCCCTGCTGATCACCATCAGCCTGAACGTGGTCACCTTCAACCTCTTCACCGTGACCTTTGCCGAGGAGAAGCAGAGCCGGACGCTTCTTGCCGTGCTCCTCTCCCCTGCAAGGAGCACCGAGGTGGCGGTTGCCAGGTGCCTCTTTTTCCTTCTGCCCGGGGTGGCTCTCACAGGATCCCTGGTGGGCGTCTACCGTGCCGACCTCCTGCTCAGCCCGGTCCTGTGGGCCACGCTGATCTGCGGGGCCGTTCTTTACATGTCCATGTCCCTTGTCCTGGTCAGCTTCGTGGAGAAGCAGTCCACGGCCAGCCTGATCTGCCTGGGATATCTCTTCTTTCTTTCGAGCATGTTTATCCTTGCGCCGCGGTTCACCGCTCTCTATCCCATCAAGAACCACCTGCCCGAGAACTTCATCTTCTCCATCCTGAGCTTCCTGTTCGACCGGACCTCCTTTGCCGCCTACGCGGGTTTCTTCTGGAGCTTTGTGCTCGCTTCCGTGGTGGCGCCCGTTGCTGCCCTGGGCATCTTTGCCCGCCGGACCGCATCCAGGGGCCCGCCCAGAGGGAGCGAGCGCGCACACGGGCAAGATCATTGAGCACCTTGTACGCCTCCCGTTTACAATCGTCGAGCAATCTGTATCCTAGTGTGGTGATCTGGGAACATTGCTGTGCTGCTGGAGCGTCTTGAGATTCTGTGCTGTTCGGGATCCCCTCTCCGGTTTGCTTGGGCTCTGTCTCTCTCTCCCCCCCTGCACAGTCGCCCGGCACAAACCTACGAGGGAACCCCGAACAGCACAGAATACCTTGCGTTCTCCAGCGATATTTCCAGCTCACCCAGCTGGGCTTCGAGGCTATAGAACAATTCTCTTTTGTCCAGCGCGTCTCTAGGTTTATGCCTGGCTCACGGATCTTTCCCATCACGTACATGCTTCCATCTTCGAATCAGAATAGCTGAAAGGAGAACGCCCATGGCAAAGAAGGTCCGGATCGGTGTGATCGGCTGCGGTTTTATCGGTGCTTACCATGCGCGAGCAGTGCTGGCGTGCAAGGATGCGGAGCTGGTGGCTGCGGCTGCGAGGACAACTTCGAGCCTGAAGCGTTTTGCCGGCCAGTTTCCCGGCATCTTTACAACCACCGACACGAAGGAGCTGGCCGCCATGCCGGATCTGGACGCTGTGGCCATCGGGACACCGAACGTGCTTCACGCGCCACAGGCGATCCGGATGCTCAAGGCCGGCAAGCACGTCCTTCTTGAAAAGCCCATGGCCATGAACGCGGCGGAAGGCGCAAGGATCTTGAAGGCGGCCCGCGCCAGGAGGCTCCGCCTCCAGATCGGACACAACTGGCGGTACGACCGGGAGGCCATCTACCTGAAGCAGGTCGTCCGGTCCGGGCTGCTGGGCAAGATCATCAAGACAAAAGGGTATGGCATCCACGAGAACTGGGGGCCCTCCGGATGGTTTGCAAAGAAGTCGGAAGCCGGCGGCGGGGCGCTCATCGACATGGGGGTTCATGCCATTGACACGACCTCCTTTGTGCTGGGCGATCCCGCTCCCCTGTCCGTTTATGCAAAGATCGGAACCCATTACGGCTCTTACGACGTGGACGACAGCGGCGTGATGATGATCGAGTGGAAGGGCGGAGTCGTGTCCGTGATCGAAAGCGGCTGGTGGATCCCGCACATGGACCTGCCCGAGGCGGCCACCCAGGTCTACGGAACAAAGGGGTACGGCCAGATCTTCCCCACGGAGCTGAAGCTCTCCATCGAGTCCGCAGGGGGCCGGTTCCGTCCGGACTTCCCTCCGCGCCTGGATCACTGCGAGCAGGGCATGTACGACCTCCAGATGCACGCCTTTGTTCAGTCCATCCGGAAGAGAGCCCGGCCGCATCCCGACGGAGAACACGGGGTGAGGATCATGAAGATCCTGGATGCCTGCTACCGTTCCGCACGTACAGGAAAGGCCTGCAGGATCACCTGAGGCGGCAGAACCGCAAGGCGAAGGTCGGGAATTCATATTCGCGATTGATCTGGCGCCTTACAGGCCCTTATAATAAGAACGAATTCGGGTTTTCCCGGGGCCTTTCATGCATCTTCTTGACGTTTTGTCCCTATCCCAATACAGACCGAGCCTGCTCGGCACCCTTGCCGCTGTCTCCTTCCTGGGGATCGTCCTCTTCAGCACCGGGATCTTCATCCGCAACAGGCGAAGTCCCATCGGCAGGGCCTACTACGCGCTTTCCGTGTTTACCGCGGTCTGGGTCTTCGGTTATGCCCTGGACCTGTTTTCGGACAACATGGCCACGGCCACGTTCTGGACCCGTGTCTCCTTTGCAGGCTTCTGCTTCATCCCCCCTTCCCTCTTCTTTTTCATCACCACCTTCTTGAAAACGCGGAACCGGTTCAGGAGTGTCCTTGCGCTCGGCTTTGCCTTGTCCTACGGCTTTTTCCTCACCGTGATCTGGACGGACTGGACCGTCAAGGGCGTGATCGCCTATTCCTGGGGACACGGCATCGCCTTTGGTCCGGGCCGCATCTTCTTTCTCACCTTTTTCCTTGCCTTTGTGACGGCCTGCATCGTTCAGCTCACGGACGCCTACCAGAGGGAACCTTCCCGCGTAATGAAGAAACAGGTCAGGATCCTCCTGTTTGCTTTCCTGGTGGGCGTCAGCGGAACCTCGGACTTCTTCCTTCCGGAAGGGCTTCCCTTCTATCCGTGGGCCTACCTCACCGCACTGGGGTCGGTTCTGATTCTTTCCTATGCCGTGCTCCGCTACCCCCACCTCTTCTTTGTGCCATCCACGGCGTACGACTCGATTATCCACACCATGAGCGACGGCCTCATCGTGCTCGATGCCGACTGCAGGATCATGGCCGTGAACCCGGCACTCCAGGAGCTCCTCCGGTATGAAGAGGAGGCATTGATCGGCAGGGACGTGGCCGAGCTCTTCCCTGAGAACGAACAGCCGTTCCTCCCGGGCATCATCCCGGGGGGCGAGACATGGAAAAAACAACCCAGGAACCTGAACACGCGGATGAAGACCTCTTCAGGGGAGCTCGTCCCGGTGAACCTGGCCCGCACCGTTGCCCGGGATCCTTCCGGAGGGCTCCTGGCCACCGTGGGTATTGCCAGGGACATGCGGGACGCCTTTCGCATGCAGATGGAGATGGAGGGACTGAACCAGGAGCTCAGGCAGAAGGTCAGGGAGGTGGAGGAGAAGAGCCAGAAGCTGGAAAGCTCCTACCGGGAGCTTCAGGAAAGCCGCGACACCATCGTCAAGGTCATGAACGACCGGGAGCTGACCTACCAGGAGCTCGTGGAGGCCAACGAGAGGCTGGAGCTGCTGGACAGGATGAAGGATCAGTTTCTTGCCTCGGTTTCCCATGAGTTCCGCAGCCCGCTCACCTCGATTCGCTCCTTTGCGGAAATCCTCTTCAAGTACCCGGACGAGCCCCTGGAAACCCGGCAGGATTTCCTTGCCATCATCCAGAGCGAATCCGACCGGCTCACACGTCTGATCAACAACTGCCTGGACCTCTCCAAGATCAAGTCAGGGAAGATGGCCTGGAAGGAGGAATGGGTGGACCCGGCGCAGCTTGTGGAGGATGTCCTGGACACCTTCCAGCAGCAGCTCCGCTCCAAGGGGTATCTGACGCGTGTGGAGTCCACTCCCCAGCTCCCCCGTGTGTGGATCGACAAGGACCGCCTGGTGCAGGTCCTTCACAACCTCCTGACCAATGCCTTTCGTTTCACCGACACCGGCGGCGACATTACGATCCGGCTCGACCGCTTCGAGGGCAGACGAAAGCAGGATCCGAAAGAGTTTGTTCAGGTGGTGGTATCCGACACCGGCAAGGGCATCCCGGAGAGCGAGCTGGAGACGATCTTCGCCCCGTTTCGACAGGGTGGGGATCCCTTGACGGGAAAGCCTTCCGGCACGGGCCTCGGGCTTTCCATCTGCAGGGAGATCGTGGAGCACTACGGGGGAAAGATCTGGGCGGAGAGCGAACAGGGGAAGGGGAGCCGCTTTACATTTACCCTTCCGTCACGCCCCTTTCCTAGGGGAGAAAGTGCCCGGGATGTTTCAGCTTCGCGGGCAGATAAACCTCCATCACATGATTGAGCCCGTGGGCGGCAAAGGCCTGCTGCTCCACGCGAACGCCCATCTTCAAGGTCTGTTCCAGCGCCTTCTGCCAGGGGGGATGGCGCTTGATGAAGGGGTCGTTTTTCAGGGCGTCCTTGGCCCGCTTCACGTCCACCTCCTTCAGGGGATGCGTGGGCAGGTCGTAATCGATGATGTCCTGCGGCGTCACCCCGAGAAACCGGGTCTTGGGCACGCAGAAGTACTCGTTGATGTGCGCCGCGTTTCCCGAGCCCACCTTCAGGGTCCGGTAGATGTTGCAGTAGCCGTAAGGATCCCCGTCCATAAAGGCATACACCGGCAGCTTGCAGGTGTCGCTCAACCTCCGGATGAAGCGCCTGCAGGCACGGGTGGGGACCCCCCCCAGGGAGATGAGGATGCACTTGTTCTTGTCCCAGTACCGGTGCTTCACAAGACGCTGGAACATGCCCGCCGTCTCGATGGCCAGGACGAACCTCGCATTGGTTTCAAAGCCGAGCTCTTCCACCGAGATGGGAATGGAGTAGGCCCCGGACCCGAACTTGGTGCAATCGATGCGAAGGGTCTTGCCGGAGGTGGGATCCTTGTCCTTGATCACCAGCCTGCCCGCCACGTCCCCGCCCTTTTCCTCCGGAATGAAGCCGAGTTGCTCCCGGTTCACCAGAAACATGGCTTCCACGTCATCCATGATCGTGTCGGACTCGTCCTGCTCCAGGAACCGGGCCTCTCCCCAGTTCTTGGAGATGTAGTACATCTCCCTCTTGGTGGCGATCTCGTCGGTGTCCACGAGATTCTTGGACGTGGCGATCATCTTGAGGGTTTGCGCAAAGGTCTTCACCGTGTTGACCGTGAGGGTTCGGGCCTTTCGTTTCTTTCCCAGGGAGAAGTACCCTTTTCGCGCGTTGTACTGAACGTTGCTCAGGGAACGAACAGGAAGGTGCAGCGAAGGCTTCCGGTTTCGTTTGATTTCAGACTCCACCTGTTCGGCACTTTCCTTGATCTTGCGGCTCAAGGCGGTCACTTTCGGCTCCTTTCGAGCAGATTCCCGAGCTGGCTTTCCAGCTTGGTGCGCTTCTTGTCGCTCATGGCCAGGATCTCCTGCATGGCCTCACCGATGAAAGGGATGTACTTCTCGATGTAGGACCGCTTGCGCTCGGCCTCTGCTTCCTTTCTCCTTCGTCTCACGTGACGGCCGAGCTGCCGCCCGCAATCCTGCAGGGCAAGACGGATCTCCTTCACGATGACGTCGTAGTCTGCCACGGCCTCCTTGCTCTCCGAGGTGAACGGCACCCATACCGAGGCCATGTGGACGAGGATGACCGCAGGACCCGTGGGCAATGCACTGCGGCTCTGGGACAGGCCGTAGGAGCGCCAGTCCGTGCTGAGCACCGCCTCGGTGATTGCACAAGCGGACTGCTGAAAGAGCAGGGGAACGCGATTGGCAAGCCGGTGCAGGGAAACGAGCTCGTCGGCGGGCAGATCCCCTCCGTAGGCGATGCCCACCTCCACCAGGAAGGGATTGCCCCGGTAGACGCTCGGCCTGCGTGTTTTTGCAATGAAAAAATCCGCCTCGATCTGTTTCGCAAGACTTTCCAGGATGAGCTCTTCGCCGATGGGGGAGAGGCAGTCCGTGGGAGGGGCCATCAGCTTTGTGGCGTTCACCGCCTCATAGAGCCGCTCCACTTCCTCGGGCCGGAGCAGGTGGCACTTGGCATCCGGCTTCAGCTCGGCGCGGGAGGAGATCTCGTGCGCCACCCGCGGGGTCACCCTTGAAAACGTCTTGCGGAAGAACCCGGACAGCCGCTGTCCCTTTGCGCTCTTGAGCAGGTTCTTCAGAACGCCCAGCTCCACCCCGTAGGGGTGAGGCTTGATCTCCCTGGGTTCGGCAGGGAGCTGTTTGACCACACGGGGAAAGAGGAGCGGCTCCCCCTTGGGCGGAATGTACTCGATCTCCACGTGTGGATTGGCCAGAGCCGTTTGCTGAAGATAGGCATCGATGGAGTGCTTTCCCTTGACATACCGCCCTTCCAGCTCCAGCTCCACGCATGTCCCCCGCCCGCCGCCGTTCCAGTCCTCCACCTCTGTGTCCTTGAGAACGATGGGCGCATTCTTCTGCGTGTCGATCTGGATCTCGTAGTGGTGGGCAGGTTTCGAAGGCCGTGTCCTGGAGGTGATGACCACGGGCTGGCCCGTGGTGATCTGGCCGTACATGCCCGCAGCGGATATGCCGATGCCCTGCTGGCCGCGTGTCTGCTTCAGGGTGTGGAACTTCGAGCCGTAGAGGAGCTTGCCGAAGATCTTTGGGATCTGCGCCCGCACGATGCCGGGGCCGTTGTCCGCAACGATGACCCGGAAACGGTCCTCGCGTATCTGCCGGATCTCCACCCGGACCCCCGGGAGGATCCGGGCCTCCTCGCATGCGTCCAGGGAATTGTCCACGGCCTCCTTCACCGTGGCGAGCAGAGCCCGCCTCGGATTGTCAAACCCGAGCAGGTGGCGGTTCTTTGTGAAGAACTCCGAGATGGATATCTCGCGCTGGCTGGCGGCCATGGTCTGGGCCTGGGTCTGCGCAGGGGGGCGTTTCTTTTCGGCGCGGGGCCTGGCTCGCGGCGCCTTCTCCTCCTTCTTCGGTGCCGCTTTCTTCGTCCCTTTCCCTTTCACGGTGGAAGCACGCTTCTTATGGGGAGCCCCCTTTTTCCCAGCCTTCTTCTTTTTCTTCTTCTTGCTCTTTTCTTCCAATGCGTCACCGTGTTTATGGGATGGGGTACTTAGAATCGAATCATTGGTATACTGGAATCGTTTCGTGTTTTCAAGAAGAGGTTGACCTCGAGCTTCTCAACACGATAATGGACGTGAAAACCTTACCGTGAAACAGGAAGGATTTTTCAAGGGAAAACAGAATGACGGACAAACAGCTTCAAAAAGCCCTGGACAGTTCGGCCCTGTTTGCGGGCCTGACCGAAGAGGAACGGGAATCCCTGGTGGAGATCGCCCGGTTGAAATGGCTCCCCAAGCAGAGCCTGCTCTTCTCCGAGGGAGAGGCTGCAAAAGGATTCTTTGTTGTTGTTTCCGGGAAGGTGAAGGTGTTCAAGGTCTCACAGGAGGGGAAGGAACAGATCCTTCACATCTTCGGCCGGGGCGAGCCCGTAGGTGAAGTGCCCGTTTTCAGCGGGATCGACTACCCGGCCAACGCCTGCACCCTGAAAGAGAGCAGGATCCTCTATATCCCCCGATCAAGGTTCCTGGATCTGGCCGAACGGAGACCGCAGATCCTGCTGAACATGCTGGCCACCCTTTCCAAGAGGCTCAGAAAATTCACCATGCAAATCGAACGACTCTCGTTGAAGGAGGTGGCATCCAGGCTTGCAGGGGTCATCCTCGAAATGGCCGATGAATCCGGATCTGCGGAAAGGGACGTTGTCGTGCTTCCGGGCACAAAGGGACAGCTGGCCAACCAGATCGGTACGACGCCTGAAACCCTGTCCCGAACCCTTCAAAGGCTGACGCGCCAGGGGTTGATCAAGGTGGACAAGAAACGGCTCTCCCTTCTTCATCGCAAGGGCCTGGAGGAGCTTGCCTCCGGAGGCAGCCAGCTTGAAACGTGAGCAGGATCCCATTCGTGGGGAACCCGGCGAGGAGGAGACAATCCCCCAGGATGCTCTGATCCGGGTGCTCAATGCATCACCGGCTTACCGCCATCTCGGGATGAAGGTCGTCCTGGCGGAGGAAGGCTCCTCCAGGATCGAAATGGAGGTTCTGGAGGATCTGAAGAATCTGTACGGCACCGTACACGGGGGCATGCTGGCCACGTTGCTGGACTCGGTCTGCGGTGTGGCCCTGGGCAGCCTCCTCAGGGTCGGCGAGAGCCTGGTCACCCTGGACCTTCGCATCAATTACCTTTCCCCTGTAAAGAGCGGGACCGTGATTGCCGAAGGAAAGGTTATACACAAGGGAAGGCAAACCGGTGTGGCCGAGGCCACCCTGAAGGACGAAACAGGCCGGTTGGCGGCCAAGGGCATGTCCACGCACTTTGTGAAAGGTTCGTGACCTTTCCTGCCGATGAGAGAAAGAACCAAAGACCCAAATGAACGACGAAAGCTTTGAGGAGAGAGGATGAAACTGTCCGTTGTGATTCCCGTGTATAACGAGCGTCAAACACTTGAGAAGATCCTGGAAAGGGTCAAGGCGGTGGGTTTCGAAAAAGAGATCATCCTGGTGGACGACGGATCAACGGACGGAACCCGTGAAGACCTCCAGAAGATGGCGGAAAATCAGGAAGAAGGCGTCCGGATATTCTTTCACGAGGAAAACCAGGGCAAGGGAGCCGCACTGCGCACCGGATTCCAGCAGGTACAGGGCGACGTGGTGGTCATCCAGGACGCGGACCTGGAATACGACCCCCAGGACTACCACAAGCTGCTCGAGCCGATCCTGGACGGAAGGGCGGACGTGGTTTATGGCTCAAGGTTCCTGGGCGGACCACACCGCGTCCTCTTCTTCTGGCACTACATGGGGAACAAGGTTCTCACCCTTATCTCCAACATGCTCACCAACCTGAACCTCTCCGACATGGAGACCTGTTACAAGGTCTTCAGGGCAGAGGTGGTCAAGGACCTCGATCTCTGCGCCAACCGGTTCGACATCGAGCCCGAGATCACGGTCAAGCTGGCCAGGAAGGGCTACCGCATCTACGAAACGCCCATCTCCTACAGCGGCCGGGATTACTCGGAAGGGAAGAAGATCACCTGGAAGGATGCTGTTCCCGCCGTATGGGCGCTGGTCAAGTACCGCTTCTTCTAACGCGGGCATCCATTGAATATATGCCAGGACTCCCCCTTCAAACCACGCGATTCACTGGTGCTTATTTCAACTTCTCCCAGTAATCGTAATTCTTTCTTTTATAATGGCGATATTAATCCGCTCTCAGGCGGCAGGTAAAACTACTTCTAATCTTATTATATAAAACCTTTTGCTGTTAACTTTGTGGGTAATTTTTTTTCTAAAAAGTGTAATTGTTTTCTCTCTTTTTTTCGTCTTCTTTTTTCCCCAAACGATGAAAAATAGCGCCCTTGCAAATCCATTCCGTTCCATGTATTTCTGGAAGGATCCCTCCCGCAGGGTTGTGCATCAAAGATAAGAGACGATGGCACAGTGTTTGCTTTTATTTAGCAGAGATAAAGCACCGACTTTTATATAATATCGTTCTAAGGCAAAGGCATAAGAGTGTCTGTTTGACCCGTATATTCATCTGAGGACCAGGGAAAGGGGGTGAAAAAGGGGCAAGGTCATAAGATATAGAAAGTACAAATAAAACCCTAACGTCATCTTCATGGAAAACAAGAACGCATTCGAAAATCGGACAACCTTGGAAGGAGGGGTAGAATGAAGAAATTCTTCGGTGTAAATCTTCTTGTGGGACTCATGGTCTTCGGCCTCGCTGCTGCGGTAGTGGCGCAGGAATTCGTACCGGGTGAGATCCTCGTGAAAGT
>CAZSUQ010000040.1:0-15541 GCA_964609935.1 uncultured Thermodesulfobacteriota bacterium
TCCCCCACAATCTGTAGAAGGGGGTGGGGTCGTCCATGGCCTGGTGCTGTGAGATGAGCTTGTAATCCTTCCACTCGCGGGCACGGTAACAGATCTTGATCACGTCCCGTTTGTCATCCGGCTCCAGGGCGGGCAGGAAGTCGTCCGACGCGCCGAGTTCCGCGAAGACCGTCTCAAAGGCGGACCCCCGCATGGGAACCTGGCCGTGGGGGAACAGGTCGTAAGCGTAGCCGTTCTTTTCCACGCTTACCATCTTCCCGCCGAGAAGGTTGTTCTTTTCAAGGAGCAGGGTCCTCAAGCCCCTTTTCTGCAGGAGTGTGGCGCATGAACTCCCTCCCGGGCCGCTCCCGATCACGATGACGTCGTAGCTGTTTTCTGCCATCTTTTTCCTCCGCACGTTTTCCCCTCGCTATTGAAGGGATGAAAGGTAGGTTTTCAGGTTGATCTTCTTCTTCTTGATGCCCAGTTTGTTTCGAATGTTGTCCCTGTGAAAATCAATGGTGCTCGGAGCCAGGCACAGCATCTCCGCAATCTCCTTGGTGGTCTTCCCCTGCTTGATGAGATTCGCCAGCTGAATCTCCGTGGGGGTGAGCCTCAGGTACCGGTTGGACAATCCCCGGATGAAGGGGGAAATCACCTCATTCAGGTTTGACCTTGCGATGTCGAGAAGGACCTTTTGCCGCGGGTCCAGAGGGTCCGTGTCCAGCTTCTCCAGGTACGGCATTACCAGTTCCTTCACATTGAACAGCATGTTTTCCTCGAGATCCGTCTTGTCTCTCTCCCTTTTCTTGAGCAGCACCTCCAGGGCGGTATTGGCTTCCTCCAGGTTGCCGGTTCGCTCCCTGACCAGTTCCTCCAGGTGGTTGCGGTGCCTCTCCAGCTCCTTTTCGGCGCGTTTCCGTGCGCTGTTGTCCGTGGTGATGATGCCGAGGCCGTCACCCACCTTGAACGCCCTGATGTCGATCCAGCGGTCTTCGCCGAACCGGTCGGGCGGGATCACGTCGTCTTCGGAATAGGGTTCCCCGGTTTCGATGACCGCCCGGAGTTTCTGGTACCGCTCGGTTCCGTAGAGGTCCGGCACCAGCTCGGAGAGGTTCTTTCCGATGATGTCGCCTTTCCGCGTACCCTCGGGAAAGACGCGGAGGCCCGCGTCGTTGATCTCCACCATGTTGAGGTCGGCATCATAGAGGGAGAAACTCTCTGTGGCGGACTTCATGAAGAGGAGCCACTTCTCTTCAGCCTCCACCCGCTCCGCAATCTCGGACCGCAGCTCCCGGTTGATCCGGGCGAGTTCGGACTCCTTTTTCCCTCTTTTTGCTTGACGCTGTTTTTTTTTCGCTTTCTTCACCGGATTAGATCCTTCTTGCCACCTCGGCTCCCTCTGCAATGGCCTCCAGGGCGCTGCGCGCCTCCTTGGCGTCTCCCACGGGATAGACCTCGGCCACCATGTCCTTTATCTCGCTGCTCAACCTGTCCACGGACTGAACACCCATGCTCACCACGAGGTGGTCCATCCCGCGAATCGTCTCCTGCTTGCCGTCCCTTTCAATGACCACCCCATCCTCCAGGACCTCTATGACACGGGTCGAGGTGAAAATCTTGACCCCGTTCTTGCGCAGTCTCTGCATGAGCAGATCGCGGACCTGGGGTGCCGTGTCCAGGGCCACGTCATTGATCATCTCCACCACCGTCACGTCCGTGTTGCCGATGATGGGATTGTCCCCGCGGTTGGCAATGGTCTCCGCCGTTTCGCAGCCCACCATGCCTCCGCCGATGACCAGCACCTTGCCGGAAAGGAGTTCCACCTTGTCGCCCAGCACATCATGGGCGGTGATCACCTTTTGGCGGTCCAGGCCGGGGATATCCGGGATGAGAGGTTCTGCGCCCGTGGCCACGATGAGGACGTCCGGACGGACCTCTTTGATCAGTTCCCCGGTGACTTCCGTGTTCAGGCGGAACTCCACCCCGGCATGTTCCGCCTGGACGGAAAAGTACTTCTGGATCTTGCACATCTCCTGCTTGAAGGGGACCGCAGCGGCCAGGTTCAGCTGTCCCCCCACCTTGGGCCCTTTCTCGCAGAGGATCACCTGGTGCCCCCTGAGGGCAGCCACTCTGGCCGCCTCCAGCCCGGCAGGGCCTCCGCCCGCCACCAGGACCCGCTTCGGCTCGGCCGAAGGGGTGATGTGCATCTCCTTTTCTCTCCCAAGGGTGGGGTTCAGGACGCAGGTCATGTCCCTGCCCTGGTTCCTCACCGCGATGCACCCCAGTCCGCACGCCACGCAGGGGCGGATGTCGTTGAAGCGCCCCTCTGCAGCCTTGTTCGGGAATTCCGGTTCAGCCAGGAGCGCCCTGCCCATCACCACCATGTCCGCCTCGTTCCTGTTCAGGATGTCCTCGGCGATCCGGGGGTCGTTGATCCGGCCCACCACCAGCACCGGAACGTCCACCACCTCCTTCACGGCTGCAGACAACCGCACATTGGGGCGGAGCGGGGAGCCTGTCGGGGGGATGATGCGGAACATCCCTTCAGGAAAGATTCCGGCCGAGATCTCGAAGGCATGGATCCCCGCCTTTTCAAAAATGGGGGTGATGTACTGGGTCTCGCGAATGTCCTGCCCACCGGGGACCATCATGTCCCCTGAGATGCGCATGACGATGGGGAAGTCCTCGCCCGCCTTTTCGCGGATGTTCCTGATGACATCCAGAGGGAACTTGAGACGGTCGTGAACCGAGCCCCCATAGGCATCGGTCCGCCGGTTGCGCAGGGGGGAGAGGAAGGAGCCCACCAGCATGTAGCTGTGAGCGGCATGCAGCTCCATCCCGTCGCAACCGGCCTCCCGGGCCCGCCTGGCCGCGTCGCCGAACTGCTCGATGATCCGCTCGATCTCCTCCAGGGTCAGCTCGCGGCACTTCTGCTTGGTGGAGTGGCAGATGACAGGGGAGGGGCCCACGGGCTGTGTTTCGTTGAAGAACGGTGCAAGGGATTCAGGTCCGGGGTGCGAGACCTGCGGGATGATCCTGGTCCCGTGCGCGTGTATCGCATCGGTCAATGTCTTCAAGCTCGGGATGAACCTGTCGTCCCACAGAGAAACGGTCTTGGGCACGTAGGGTGACAGCTCGTCAACCGTGACGACCTCCATGATGATGAGACCCACACCGCCTCTGGCACGGGCCTCGTAATAATCGATCATCCTCTGTGAGACGGTTCCGTCCGGATTGGCATAGTCCGTTGCCATGGGGGCCATGGCCATGCGGTTCTTGATCTCCATGGACCCGATCCTGATGGGACGGAACAGAAGGCTTTGTTCTTTCTTCATGCGCTTTCCCTCGATGGGCACGGGTCGACGAAGCGTTTGCAAACACAACAAAAATAGTAAAAGAGAGAATCGCGTGTCAAGAAAAATAGCCAAACACCTTGATTTTACATCATTTTTACAACTATTTTACGTCGCGATGACAACTCCGGGTTTGTTTTGTGCTCATCTGAGATAAACTATACAGGCTTTTCCGGTACGTTGCGTCCGGGAACAAATGGTTTTAGGTCCGCTACGTGAAATGAGGAGGTGCATGTAGATGGTTGGAATCACATCCTATGGTGCCTACATCCCCTGGCACCGGCTGGACCGGCAGAACTTTGTCAAGGCCTGGGGCGGCTTTGGCATTCCAGGGGAACGGTCTGTTGCCTACTATGATGAAGACAGCGTGACCATGGCCGTGGAAGCGGCCATGAACTGCATGGAGGGAAAGGACCCGGGCAAGGTGGACGGGCTCTATTTTGCCACAACCACTTCGCCTTACAGGGAGAAACAGTGCTCGGCCGTCATGGCACTGCCGCTGGACATGCGTCCGGACATCCGGGCCGCGGACTTCAGTACCTCGCTGAAGTCCGGAACCACGGCCATGGCCATGGCCGTGGACACCATCAAGGCCGGGTCGGCGGAGAGCATCCTCACCGCGGCCTCCGACATACGCATCGGGGGCCTCTCCGGGTTTCAGGAGCAGAGCATCGGGGACGGTGCTGCCGCTTTCCTTCTGGGCAGGGAGGACGTGATCGCAGAGATCCAGGGCGTTCATTCCGTCTCCTGCGAGCTTTCCGGGACATGGCGGTCACAGGACGACACCTATGTCCGTCTCTGGGAGGACCGCATGATCCAGGACGAGGGCTACACCCCGGTTCTTTCGGATGCCATCAGCGGGGCCATGAAGGCGTGCGGCATGGGGCCCAAGGAATTCACAACCGTGGTGGTGGACTCCCCTGGGGATCCGCGGGGGCACGGCAAGCTTCTGGCCTCCCTGGGATTCGAGCAGGCGCAGATCCACGATCCGATCTTCCTCTTCATGAACGTGGGCTTCTGCGGGTGTGCGGCCGCGCCCATGATGCTGGCAAGAGCCCTGGAAGAGGCAAAGCCCGGGGACAGGGTCCTCTATGCCGGAAGCGGGAACGGTGCGGACGTGTTCATCATGCAGGTCACGGACGCCATCGAGAAGCTCGGCCCGCGGCGAAGCGTGACCAGGCACCACGCGGCCAAGCGGATGATGGGGAACTATAACGATTACATGCGCTGGCGGGACCTGGTGCCCCTGGAGGCTGCCAGGCGGCCGGACAGGCAGCACAACAAGGTGTCTGCAAACTGGCGTGAAAGAAAGGTCCTGCTGGGGCTTTACGGGATCAAGTGCAGGAACTGCGGCACCGTCCAGTACGACAACGGAGCCAATACCACGACCCCCATCCGTGTGTGCGCATCCTGCAACGCCCAGGACGATTTCGACGACTACCGGTTCGCCGGAAGGAAGGGTAAGGTCTTCAGCTTCACGCACGACAGCCTTGCCCCGTCCATCGACCCCCCGTCATCGGTTGTCCTGGTGGACTTCGAGGGAGGAGGCAGGGCCTTCTTCGACCTGACCGACCGGGATCCGGAAGCCATCAAGATCGGCACCGAAGTGGAGATGACCTTCCGAAGGGTTCACCTGGACAGGGGGCTCAGCACCTATTTCTGGAAGGCCCGTCCCGTGCGGATCACGGAATAAACCCGGAGGTTGCATGTTGTTATCAACTTCCAGGCCAATCGATAAGGAGCGGAGAAGATGCCAGGAAGCATAAAAGACAGGGTTGCCATTGTTGGGATGGGCTGCACCAAGTTCGGAACGCTCTGGGACAAGGGGCCCAGCGACATCATCGTGGAGGCGGCGAACGAGGCCTGCGAGGACGCCGGCATCGAGATGAAGGACATCGAGGCGTTCTGGGCTGGAACGCTCTTCAGCGTTGGCGGGCGATCGGCCAGCGAGCCCCTCCGAGTCCAGTACAAGCCGGTCACGCGCGTGGAAAACGCCTGCGGATCCGGGCACGAGGCCCTTCGGGGCGCTGCCTACGCCGTGGCGGCAGGCATCCATGACGTGGTCATGGCGGTGGGGTTCGAGAAGCTCAAGGACGAAGGCATGAGCGGCCTTCCGGGCATGGAGAACCGGACCAACACCCACTACCAGTCGAGCATGCCCGGCGTGTTCGCCATGATGGCCAACAAGTACTTTGATCGATACGATCTTTCACCGGAAGAGGGGAAGGAGATGCTGGCCAAGATCTCCGTGAAGAGCCACGCCAACGGCTTTCTGAACCCCAAGGCTCACCTGAAGAGGAAGCTCACGGTGGAGCAGGTCATGAACGCCCCGATCATCGCCCATCCCCTGGGCCTGTTCGACTGCTGCGGGGTGTCGGACGGTGCGGCGGCAGCCATCATCTGCCGCGCCGACATGGCCAAGAACTTCCGGAAGGACCCGGTGCATATCAAGGCCATGCAGATCTGCACCGGCCCGTCCGCAGGCCGCCTGCTGCAGGACTATGACTACACCCACGTGGAGGAGGCCTATCGCGCGGGCATCGCCGCCTACAAGGAGGCAGGCGTGACCGACCCCCGGGAGGAGATCAGCATGGCAGAGGTCCATGACTGCTTTTCCATCACCGAGGCGGTGACCATGGAGGACCTGCAGTTCAGCCCCCGCGGCAAGGTCAAGGAGGACATCGACGCAGGCACCTTTGAGCTGGATGGGAAGCTGCCCGTGCAGCCGGACGGCGGGCTGAAGTGTTTCGGCCATCCCATTGGCGCGTCGGGCATCCGGATGGTCTACGAACTCTACCTGCAGCTGCAGGGCAGGGCAGGGGAACGGCAGATCAAGGACCCGGAGCTCGGACTGGCGCACAACATGGGCGGTGAGCCCTATGCACCCACGGTGAGCGTGGTGATCGTTGGGCAGTAAGAGCCACGTGTGACATCAATGCATCTGATTTTTTTGGTCCGCGAAGAATCCCTGCACAGCGGGAAATGCGAATCGACTTTTTTCGCGGACCCTTAGGCGGTGAGCCCGGCCCATGGAAAAATTCTCTCGCTGGATGCTCAGGCATCCCAAGGCCGTCATCCTCCTCTACACCGTCCTGACGATCTTCCTCACCCTGGAGATCCGGCACCTCACCATCGACCCCGCCATTGACGACTTCCTGCCCGACAACCACCCGGAGGTGGTCTTCTTCGATGAGATGCGCGAGGTCTTCGGCCTGCTCAACTTCGTCATCGTTGGCGTGGTGGATCAACGGGAAGGCGGGGTATTCAGGCCCGACACCCTTACGCTCGTCAAGGACCTCAGCCTGGCCCTGGAAGATATCCCGAACGTGATCAAGGTGATGAGCCTCTACGAATTCCCCTACATCGAGGGGAACGAAGAGGGCATGGAGGTCATCGAACTTCTGACAGAGGAGGGGGCGGAGCAGCAGGGAGAACAGCTGCGGGAACGGATCTTCCGCTGGCCCCTGCTGGTGGGCAGCCTCGTGTCCGAGGACGGAAAGGCCACCACGGTTCTGGTCCGCTACGAACGGGACAGCACAGAGGCGCTTCGGCGCAGGATCTATCACAGCGTGGTGGAAACCGTGGGCAGGTTCCAGACTCCCCACCAGGAGATCTTCACGGCCGGGATGACCGCCATTGAAACCTGCATCGCCGACTCCGTGGCCAGGGACATGAAGACGCTGCTCCCGGCCGTGTTCGCCGTGATCATCGTCTGCCTCTGGCTGTCGTTCCGAAGGCCCATCGGGGTGATCCTTCCCCTGCTCACGGTGATCCTGTCCATCCTCTGGACCATGGGCGTGATGGCCCTGGTGCGCGTACCGCTCAATACCCTGACCAGCACGGTACCGGTGTTGCTCACCGCTGTGGGTACGGCCTACACCATCCATATCCTGTTCCACTTCCTGCACAATGCCGCCCTCACCACGAACCGGCAGGAGGCCCTGGTGCAGTCCGTGTCCCAGGTGGGCTATGCCGTGATCATGGCAGGCCTGACCACCTGCGGTGGGTTCGCCTCCCTGGCGGTCACAGAGGTTGTGCCCATCCGGTATTTCGGGATCTTCGCCGCCGTGGGAACCCTTGTCTCCCTCATCACGAGCCTCACGCTGGTTCCCGCGATCCTGACCCTCGCCATGAACCGGATCCGCATCGAGGAAGCCTCTTCCAGGAAGGATGCGGACAGCCGCCTGGGAAGGGCGCTCCGTGCATACGTGGGATTTGTGACCAGGCGGAGGCGGGTGTTCTACGCGGCATCCCTGGTTCTTGCCGTCCTGTTCGTTGCAGGCACCTTCCGCATCTATGCAGAGAGCGACTACATCACCCAGTTCAAGCGCTCCTCCTATGTCCGCCAGTCCGACGAGATGATCAACCGTTATTTCAACGGATCGTCGGTGCTGGACATCATCGTGATGGGGGATGAGCCGGGTCTGATCAAGGATCCGGACGTGCTCCGGAAGATGGAGGCCCTGCAGCGATTTGCAGAGACCCAGCCTCACGTGGGCGGGACCACGAGCCTCGTGGACTACCTGAAGAGGATGAACCAGGCCCTGCATGCGGACGACCCTGCACAGCACCGGGTCCCTGACACCCGGGAAATGGTGGCCCAGTGCCTCCTGCTCTACACCATGAGCGGCGACGAGTCGGACCTGGAGGAGATGATCAACCACGACTACAGCATGGGCACCATCGTGATCATGCTGAAATCCGGAAGCACCCGGTACGCGGACGAACTGGTGGAGAAGATCAAGGCCTTCAACGAGGAAAAGACCCGGCTCCCCATCCACATGACCGCCTCCATGGTGATCGGAAAGGTGGTGGACGACCTCACTGTGACCGGGCAGACCGAGAGCATGTTCACCTCGATTGGCGTGGTCTTCTTTCTCGTGGTGCTCATCCTTCAATCCTTTGTGGGTGGATTCCTTGCGATCCTTCCCCTTCTCCTATGCCTCCTTTGCAACTTCGGCATCATGGGGTGGACGGGTGTTCCCCTTCAGACCGGGACCGCGATCATCGCCAGCGTGGCCCTGGGCATCGGCATCGATTACGCCATCCACTTCCTGAACATCACCATCATCAAGGCCAGGCAGGGGATGGACGTGCAGGAGGCCCTGCAGGAGGCGGGGGGTACGGCGGGAAGAGCCATTGCGTACAACGCAACGGCCGTGGGGTTCGGCTTCTCTGTGCTGGTGTTTTCCTCTTTCATATGGAACGTCTACTTCGGGGCCTTTATCACCCTGACCATGGTCACGGCCTCGTTTGCCACCATCACCTATCTCCCCTGCCTGATCTGCACCTTTCTGCCCAAGTTCCTTCACCGCCGCAGATAAACGAGAAATGGAGTGATCAGGAAGGGGTGTCCGGGAAGGTGTGCTCTGCCAGTCCGTCCAGGGCGGTGCGGAAGAACCGGATGATGTACATCCTCATGAGCGGGCCGAGAAACGGGACCCTGCTGTTGAACCGGCAGCGCCAGGTGACCTCTGTGGCCTCCCCCACGCGCTTGAAGAGGACCTCTACAAAATGATCCTTCATGGGGAGGCCGCCCCTGATCACCCTGTAGGTCATACGTTTTGGAGGCTCAAACTCAAGGATCTCTTCGTATGCGTTCAGGCCATAGCTGCCCAGGCTGCGGACCGCTCCGGTTCCGTTCCGGTCTTCCCTCCCCTCCGTTTCCAGTGCGGAATGCTGCAACCCTGCCCAACCGCTCCAACCGGAATGATCCGTGTATGCGTCCCACACCTTTTCCGGACTCGCCGTAAAGGTCCGGACAACCTCCACGTGCTGCATGGACAATCCCTCCCTCGAAGATCTTCCTGTTTTCAGCAGAAACTGGTAGCCTGTTCGTCGCGCATCATCAGGATTCTGGATTATCATACCCGGGAAAGAAAGGAAACAGGGCCTTCTGCTTGCAGGGTGTTGTTCATGGATCCGCCGACACAGATGGATCCATCCAACAGAGATGCTGACAACGGGACAAGAGAAAAGGGGCATACATGTCGCTTCCGAGCATCACACAGTTGTTTGACCTTTCCGAAAAGGGGGTTGTGGTCACAGGCGGGGCCCAGGGGATCGGGCGGGCCATCTCCCTTCGGCTGGCCGAGGCAGGAGCTTCGGTTCTGATCGCAGACATCGACCAGGAGGCCGCTGAACAGACCGCTCAAGAGATCCGCACAGAGGGCGGAAGAGCATGTGCGGTTCGTGCGGATGTACGCAGCGAGGAGGACGCAAAAAGGGTTGCAAAAGAAGCCGTGGACGATTTCGGAAGCCTTGACATCCTGGTGAACAATGCCGGCATCTTTCCCCTGGTTCCTGTCCTCAACATATCAGAGGATTTGTGGGACAGGGTGATGGACATCAACCTGAAGGGGGCCTTCCTGTACGCACAGGCGGCTTCATCGTGCATGGCCGAGGCTGGCAAGGGGGGGAAGATCATCAACCTCGCTTCCATCGACGCCCTTCGTCCCAACGGGATGGCGACCCATTACAATGCCTCCAAGGGAGGTGTGCTCATGCTCACCAAGGCCCTTGCCCTTGAACTGGCCCCTCACCGCATCCAGGTCAATGCGGTTTCCCCCGGTGGGATCATGACAGCGGGCACCGACGCGGTCCGGGAGGGACTCGTCCAATCCATGGGACTGAATCCGGACGACCTCATCAACGGCTGGGTGCAGCGGGTTCCCCTGGGCCGCATGGGCGAACCGGACGATGTGGCCCGTGTGGTGCTCTTTCTGGCCAGTGCCGCATCGGATTACATGACAGGCGAGAACATCCTGGTGGACGGGGGTTACATGCTTTCCTGAGAAGGAGGGTTCACGGATGCGGTGGTCGTTGCCTGGACGGGCAAAGGCGTTCACTCAACCGTCGAGCAGGAGCATGAAAAGCCAGGGCCGATCCTTCCGTTCCCGGGGGCAGAAGACCTCCTGGATGCTGTCAATGAACAGGCCTGGCTCGAGGGTTCCTCCCGGATTCCTCAGGTCGTAGCTGAGCTCGGCGTGAACGAAACGACCGGTGGCGCTCGAGGCGGCCGTGCCACAAACCAGCCCCGCAAGGATCCCGTTGCTGAAACGCCCCTGTGTATTGGTGGTACCGCAAAGCAGGTTCTCGTCGCCGACCCGGTTGCAGGAATTCCCTCCCTTTGT
Source organism: uncultured Thermodesulfobacteriota bacterium (assembly GCA_964609935.1). Lineage (GTDB taxonomy): Bacteria > Desulfobacterota > DSWW01 > DSWW01 > DSWW01 > CAYTRL01. The sequence continues at coordinate 10,469 of CAZSUQ010000040.1, forward strand.
GGAACCGGCGTCCAGGATCCTCTGCTCCAGGTCTATGGTGAATCGATTCGGAAGGTACCGGACGCTGGGGTTGTCGGTGGTGGTTCCGTTGCTGAAGGTGAACTCGGGCTCGCCGGGATCCGAGGAGAAGCCGTGGACCTGAAGCACACGGGTCGTAACCTTTTCCTCGCCTGCCTCCTCATGAAAGACCTGGAAGAAGGAGGCGTCCGTATGGGCCATATCGGATTCCCGGTAGGGGCCGGAAACCCAGCTGTTGCACACCTTTGTGGAGCCGTCACACAACGTGGACGCAGCGTTCGCGCAGCGATGCGTTCCGGCCAGCAGGAAGGCGCGGGCCCTGGCCCCGCGAAAAACCTCGCTTGCAAGAACGCCTGTGCGTGTGTCGTACTTCGGGTGAGGCGACTCGACGACCAGATCACACCCCACGGCTGCCCCGGGACGCAAAAAATAGTACCCTCGGCCATCCGTGTTGCCTGAAGCCGGCACGAGCCCATACAGGGTTTCGTTGCCGTTGCCCGTGTCCTCGATCTGGACGACCTCGTAACTCACCGCGGAAGCGAGACTGTGAGCCGATGTCCAGTCTTCGTAGAGAAAGGCCCGGGCCGCTGCCAGAAAGTCGGCTTCCTCGGCCTCTGTGGGCACGTCGTAGCCCTCGGAATCCTTGCCGGGCAGGCTCGAGACAAGGCTCTCGATCCAGGTCACGAAATCCACGTCAAGGGCGAGAATCCGGTTCCTTGCCTCGGGCTTTGGCAGGCTCGAGTCCGGGAACCCGGCCATGGGCGCGAGAAAAGCTATGCAGGTCCAGAAAAAAAGCGGGATCAGAACTCCTCGATCATTCCGCATCGTCCCTCACGAGAAATTCTATTTGAAACCTTCTTTTGAGTGAGGCCTCAACATTCGGCCTTGAAGTTGACCTGGGTGACGACCTCCCGTTCCTGGATCAGGCGGCTCACTTCCTTTTGAACATCGGCGTCTCGTATGGGCTCCACCATGGAGACCGGCAGTCCTTCGTCATTGCTGCCTTCCTTCCACTGCCCGATGAACCCGATCACCAGGGCGTAGTTGCAGCCCCCACCCCCGCAGCAGGTGGTGTCAAAGACCGCGTAACCATGCAGGTACAGGACCTCACGCCCGTTGAAAGGGAGCCTTTCTTCCTTGGTAAAGGTGTAATGCCCGCCGATGGAGGTGACGATCTCGTTCAATTCGCGGTGAACGTATTCCCTCATCGCTGCATCCACGTTGTCATCCCCCCGCGAGCCCTATTCAAACGGCCCGGCGACCTGTTGGTAGACAGCCCCGGTGACCATGTGAAGAAGGCCGGACATGCGTCCTTCCTTTTCCACCTTGTCGCGGTTCTCCTGAAGCGCAGTGGTCACCTGCCACACGTCGTCCGCTTCCACCTCAAGCAGGGTGAAAAACTTGGAGACCTGCTCACCGGGGGTCACATTTTCAAAGCGCGTGACGCGCACGATGCCCGGCACACCCAGGACATCCGGTACGTGCACGTTGTCGTACCAGTCGTGAAATTCCTTTTCCTTCTCCGGGTCCGTACAGTTGACCTGCACAACAATGAGCCATCGAGCCATCTTGATTCTCCCTTTTTCCACTGTGCGATCGTTCTCGCGGTTCTGCACGATCGGGCCGGGGCCATCTCCCGGCTTTCATGGCCGGCAGGGATTATCCTAAGTCCTGACCCGTTGAAAAGGCAAGCAGAAACATGACCCGGAGTCTTGACAGGAAAGGAGATTCATCGTCATACTGAACGGCAACCTTTCCGCCTCATCCTGAAGACAAACAGACCCGTGACGATGAAAAAATGAGCCAATTCTTCATCCTTCTGATTGTTGCATGCTTTGTTGTTCTTGGGCTGTTTTGCAGAAAGTGGGAGATCGATCTGCTCGCAGGGAAGAGGATCCCGGAAGGAAAGCTCATGGCCTTCATCCTCTTTCTCCGTCCCCTGGCCTGGATTCATCTCGCCACGCTTCTGGTGTTTCTCGCCTGTCCTCACCTTGACCCGTATCTCCTCTATGTGCTGCCCGCCGTATTCTTTCAGCAGGCCTTCCTGTTCGCTGTGAACGACTACTGCGATCGCGAGGCGGATGGACTGAACGAATTCAAGAAGAAACGGAACGTGATCACCTCCGGCAAGCTCTCCCTTACCGAGGGGAGGATCCTTCTCGCGCTTCTGGTTCTTCTTGGGTTCGGCTTCTCCTGCCTCCTGGGCTGGCCGGCCCTGATTCTCGCACTGATCTACACGGGCGTGAGCTATGCGTACAGCGCTCCCCCTTTCCGGCTGAAGGGGAGGGTCTACTGGGACCTGGTTTCACACGGGTTCACGGTCTTCTCCTACCCTTTTCTGTTCACCACCGTGGCCATGGGGTTGTACTCCCCCAGGAACGGATTCCTGTATTTCGCCTTTTTACTGGTCTCTCTCTACATCCAGGTGGGGCAGGAAACACGCGACCTTCAGGAAGACGCGCAGCACGAGACGAACTCCATTATCCGGCTGGGATACCGGAAGGCGTACCTGGTCATGACAGGACTGCTCGCTGCCTGCGTGGCTCTCTTTTTCCTGATGGTCCTTACGGAGACGGTCTCCACGCTCTACTTGCTGATCACGGCCTATTTTGTTTTCCACCTGTACGATCTGTATCTGACCTGGAAGAGCGGGGACTACGGGATGTGTTTTCCAAACACCTGGGGCGGGCTCTACAAGAAGCCGCTCGTGGGTGCGGTCCCTGTTCTCTTGTGGTGGATTCTTCACCTTTAACGCTTCCTGCGGAGCGTTTGGTTCGGGGCAGGTTGTCTGCTTGCCATCGGAGTTGGGAAGTGAAATGGAGTTAATAGCTTACCTCGGGATCTCCTCCGCCGTTGTGGGGGTGTATGGGCTGGTTTCCGGCGAGATCCCCTTGGGGATGGGTTTCCTCGTAACAGGTGTAACGTTATTCCTCCTGTTCAGGAGAAAAGGTGGTGCCTGAGAAGCATTCGAATCTTTCCAGGTGAACAGCCGCCGGATAAAAAAGGGCCCCCGAAGGGGCCCTTAACGTATCAGGGAAGGACGGTCAGAAGGAATCAACCGTCCGGCGGTATCCCGGGTATCCGGAATCTCAAGGGTGCGGGACGCGCTTGAACTGGAATACGGAATAGGCAAAGTCTGACGGTGTCAGGGTCTGGATCGTCGCCTCCCACACCTTCTCGCCAAGGGGATTGATCTCGATCATCCTGGGATAAGCTCCCGGCGGAATCCCTCTCACATCCGATATCAGGGTGTTGCCGTTGGGAAGCCGGTCGGAATCCCCACCCCACGGGGCAATGATGTCCTGGTCCGGATCCGTCCATGACCAGGCTTCAACGGCCGTGCCGGCCACGGGATCCACGGCGATCTCGAGCGCCTTGCTTATGAACGGGTCCCGATCCGTTCCGTTGTCAAACATTTGGAAATTCCCGTTGTCCAGCATCTCGATCTCATGTGCCTTGTTGAAGAGCGGCTCTTCCGGAGGTTCCCTGTATCCGAAATCGCCGTGCTGCCCGCACGACCAGAGGATATCGCCCGTCGTATAATCGATCATGTAAAAGGTGTCCAACTCCCTGGAAAGGAGAAGAACAACGAAATCGTACGTCTGCCCGTCGTAGGAGTAATCTTGAATCATCCTGACCGTATTGCAGTGACTCCAGTCACTCCAGTCCGAGGCCCACTCACACAGACCCGGTGGGTAGTGTACGGTTGGATCCACGTATTCCGCCATGTGCCACTCCCAGAGGGTCTGGCTGTTGAAGTCTATCTCCACGATCACATCGGCTTTGATTTGGCAATCGCCCCACTGTGGGGTATTGATGGCGACCCATTCGAGGCTCAGGAACATGATGGTTCCCCACGGCGTTTCGAATATGGAGTGGTGTCCGCTGAAATTCTGGTTCGCCTCCCAGACAACGTTGCTCGTGGCGGGGTCGATGATCATGGGCCGGTCGTTGGGCATGGCGATGACGTTTCCGTCCGACATGACGTTGAAGCCCAGGCCTAACAGATTGTCGAAGTGGTATTCCCAGAGGACCGTTCCATCCATGTCCACGGCGTACATGCCCGAATTGTTCACGTGGGACTGATAGTACGTGATCCCGTTGTAGGCCTGTGCCGGGTCGTAGTTCGTGATGACGACCTCGAATTCCGGATATTTGTTACACGCCGGCAGGACGGCCAGGCACGTAACGATCAGAAGGCACCAGAGGGAGAAAGAGGTCTTATGGGACGGAAGGAAATTCGGGAGGAACCTGTTCATGGGCTTGCTTCTCATGGTCTTTTCCTCACAATTCGGTTTTCCTTTACTTTGATGTATACGCCCTTTGTTTTGATCTTTCAATCATCTTATCGATTGCATGAAGCATTGTAATGCAACTTTTTCTCGATTCCTGATTACAAACCGTGTGCCAGCCCTTCTTCTGACTGAACATCTGTAGCAAAATAGAAGGGTTGCGGGAACTCTCAAATTGAGAACTTTTTCGATCGTTCAGAAGCTTGAGAAAGATTGTTCCGTTATTAAGAACCAAAGGGCTACTCCCCTTTATAAATCGGGGTCCGCTTTTTCAGGAACGCCTTGGGGCCTTCCCTTGCGTCCTTGGTGCTGAAGATGGGGATGCCGATGGTCATTTCCCTGTCAAAGGCCTCCTTCTCCGGGAGAATCGCCACCTCGCGGATCGATTTCAGGATCGCCTGCACGGCAAGAGGCCCGTTGGCTGCGATACGCTCCGCGATCTCCAGGGCCTTGTTCATGGCATCTCCGTCCGGCACGACGTGGCCGATCAGCCCCATACGCCTGCAGTCTTCGGCGGTATAGCTGCTGCCAGTGAGAAGCATTTCAACGGCCAGCGTGTAAGGGATCTGCCGCGGAACGCGCACCGTGGAGCCTGCCATGGGAAACAGGGCGCGCTGGGCCTCGGTGATGCCGAACACGGCGCTCTCTCCTGCAACCCGGATGTCGGTGCCCATGAGGACCTCGGTACCGCCGGCCAGTGCATATCCTTCCACTGCGGCGATCACGGGCTTTTTAGGGCGATAGGTCTTGAGCCAGCCGTTGA
>CAZSUQ010000041.1:0-15114 GCA_964609935.1 uncultured Thermodesulfobacteriota bacterium
CCGAACTCCAGGTCGCCCGTGGAAAAGGTGTCCAGGATCATGCGGTAGAACTGGAGAAAGTTCTCGGCAGACCCTCTTGTCTGGCTGATCACGCCTGACAGCAGGCCGAAAAAACTCCCCATGAGATAGAGGGAAGGACCCACCAGCAGGATCGCAAGGAACGCGGGCAGGAGCAGCTTTCCGATGTCGAGCTCCGCCCCCCCCTTCCCCTGGATCACCCGGTCCCCCATGGGGACCGAGCCGATCTGAACCGTTACCTGGGACCCGATCCTCACGGCCATCACGATCCCGGCCAGCACCGGCCCGAGCTCCCGGAACAGGGCCTTTGAAAAGAAGAAGGCGAGCAGAGGCAACCCTCCCAGGCTTTTCAACTGATCCAGGGAGAGAAAGACAAGCGAGATGCCCACCGTGGAGGCAGCCAGGATGATCACCCAGAAGGAACCGAACCCGAGCCGGTCCACCTGCGCAAGGAGCGCTCCCTTTGGGAGCTTGACCCGGGTCAGGCACCAGCCCAAGGATTTGACCAGCACCCTCCCGTAGATGCCGAGCATTCCAAGAAGATGGGTCCCGATCAGGATGGAGAATCGGCCGGCCCGGCCTATGCTGGAGGTGAGAGCATTCATTTGTTATCAACCAAAGCGTTGTAATCGAGTAAAAATGGATATCATCCCCGATATTGCATGAAACTTCGTGACGAGAGAGGTGGAAGGCTTCGTGCATTATCCGGGCTAAGTATCACTCGGGTCAAAGGAAGTATATGAGAAGGGTTGAAGCATGGTCAAATGAGATGGCCAAGGATAAAGAGTGAATTACGGCTTAGAGGACCAGGCTTCGATTCAACCCTGAAAGGGTTTGACCTCACACCAACTGTACATGCTGAGGCGCTGCAATGATGACCGACATCGCCGGGCGCGGCCGAAGCGGGGTCCACCCCGGTGAGGCAGAAAACTTACTGATCAAACCCTGGCAAACGTTGTCCAAAAAAAAGGCCGACGGTGTGCCGCCGGCCCCTGTTGTCTGCTCTGCTTTGCAAACCCTTGATTGTCTGCGAATAAGCGTGTCCGGACCTCCGGGTGGGTCAATCAGCAAAGAGGTTGACAGGTCCACGCGCATGCCCGTTTCAAACGGGAACGAAGCCTGGATGCCTGGCGTGTTCTCTATGCGCCGATGGTCCCGGCAATGATGAGGCCGCCCACCATGGCGAACAGGGCAAAGCTCTCCACGATTCCCACGGCAGCGAAGCACTTGCCGAAGATCTCGGGTTTCTTGGTGGAGGCCTGGATGCCGGTGCCGGCCACCCTGCCCTGCAGGATGGCGGAAACCATCATGGCCGCCCCGCAGAAGATCCCGATGGCAAGAATGGCCGTGCCCTGGCCCAGTCCGATCTTGCCCAGGAGCACGAACATGAGCACGATTCCGTAAATCGTCTGGGAAGAAGGCGCAGCCGACATTCCGATGAATTTTCCGTGTCCCTCGTCCACCTTTGCCATGGCCCCGTGCGAAGTGGCCCCGGCAACGTAGCATCCAATGGAACTCCCAATGGAAGCCAGACCCAAGCAAGCTGCACATCCTGCCAACCCTAGACCGTCCATCTGCTTTCTCCTCTTCGTTTGCTATGTGATTCGTGTTTCGATTATTCGCTGACCCGCTGGAACGGCTTGTACTCCAATCCGTCTCCCTCGAAGCACCACCGGTACCATTCGAGGAAGTTCAACCTCAATCCGTGGATCACCCCGCCCATGATGGCCAGCCCGATGTTCAACGTGTGGCCGATGAAAAGGATGATGCCCGCAAAGACGAACCCGATGACCGGCAGCCCGCCCGATACGCTCCCTGCAAGGATGTTGAAGGTCTGGGCAATGTAGACCGTGGCCACCCCCAGGGCAAAGAGCCGCAGGTAGGAGAGCACGTCTGAGAAGATCTGCACCACCCCGAGCAGTCCCTGGAGCCCTTCTGCAATGCGCAGCAGCGGGTTCCGGCTCTTGGAGGAGAACAGGAAGACCCCGGCCAGCCCGACAATCAGGCCATACGTGGCCGGCATGTTCTCCTGCCCGTGCGCCATCTTGCTGTTCAGCAGGAAGTAGGCGGACCAGATGGCCACGATCCAGCCGATGCCGGAATACTCCCTGTCCTTGTACGCCTTGATGGCCAGGGAGAGGCAGATGTGAACCATGCCGATGATGATGGACAGGATCATGATGTCCCGCTGGCCTTCCTGTGACCCGTAGTCCAGGATCGAGAATCGCCGGATGGGATGCTCAGGCTCGAATTCGATCCCAAAAAAGCCTCCGCCCAGGACGCCCCATACCAGCACGGACCCGGTGAGCAGGTACATGAGCCGGAACATCCGCGTGGCCAGGGGAGACTGGCTCGTCACCTTCTTGCGCAGCCAGACGGTGAGCCCCAGGAGCACGAGCCCGTAGCCGAAGTCGCCCACGATCATGCCGAAAAACACGGCAAAGCAGTAGAGCACAAAGGGGCTGGGATCAAAATCATGATGACTCGGGTAGCTGTAGATCTTTACGAGGTCTTCACCCGATTCGAACGCCGGCGGATTCTCCATCTTCACGGGCATCCGGTCGTGCTCTTCCGGCTCCTCGCCGTAGTGGTAAAGGGCAAAGGAACCGCCCACCCGCTGCAGCAGTTCATCTTCCGGGATGGGAGACCAGCACTGCACGACGAACAGGCGGTCTTCCAGCTCTTTTTTCGAGTTCAGCATGGCCCGCTGGTATGCCAGCATGTCCGTCAGCTCGGCCTCCGCCTTTTCCAGGACACCGAGATGTCCGGCCAGGGCAACATACTCCTTTTCCACCTCCTCGAGCTTTGCACGCTTGTAGGAGATCTCCCGGTCGATCTCGGACAGGCTCATGGATGGGAGCTTCTCCTCCATCAGGTTGAGATCCACCGGGTCCGGGGAGAAGGTCACGAAAAAGGTCTCTCCACCCCGATCGCTTACCACCTGGCAGAAAACGCCCTCACCGAATTCCAGCGTTTCGAACACCCTTCGAGAGATCCGGAAGAACTGGATTGAGAGCCCTTTGTCTTTCATCTCCGCCATGTCTGCAATGGAGAAGTCACCCCATGGCTCCGTCGAGGCCCGCTGCTTCTTCAGGAGGACGATTTCGGACTGCATCTCGGCCTCCTGCTGGCCGAGTTGCTCCCGCTTTTCGCACACCTCTTTGGCATCCGGCTTCTCTTCAGGCTTCCCCTTCTCACCCTTCCTCTCGAGAAACTTCCGCACCTCGATCACGCGGTTGAGCTCCCGGACCAGGTCCTGGGGCTCCACCCCTTCCTTGGGAAGGATCAGATGGGCCACACCCACGTCCTGAAGCCGCTGAAGGAACCGGACCTTTTCCGACTCGATGCCCACAAAGGTGATCTTGTTCATGGGAGCGATCACGGTGCGTGTACCTCCAGCGCCTGGGTTTTCGCCTTGGCGATCTTCGCCCTGCCCACGGCTGCGGTCTCCTGGTCCCCCAGAAAGATCTTGATCTTGCGGATGTTCTCTTTGAGTTCGGGGATCAGCTTCTTCTCGAACAGGTTGCAGCGCTGGGTGGTGGTGCGAAGCTCTTCACGGATCCGGGCCTCTTTTTCCTTGAGCACGCGGATCTCCTCCCTCACGGCAATGAGCTGACGGAGGGTCTCGATGGCCTTGTCGAGCCAGGCAGGTGTTGCAAAAAGGGAATAGGGAGGTTCCGTGAAGACGACCTCCTGGAACTCGGGCACTTCGACCCCGGCGATGTTGTCCGTCTCGGTCCGTACCTCCTTTACCTGGAGGAAATCGTGTACGTCCGTGGTCTGATCCGTCAGGAGGCTCGCCCAGGAGTGACATCCCTCACCCAGCGCAACGAGCTCGTTCCGCCTCTTCTCGATCTCGGGCTCCAGCTGCCGGATCACGATCTGCAGCTGCATCTTCTTGAGCTGCAGGATGGGCAGAAACTTCTCGTACTTGGCCAGGGCATCGCGCTGCGCCTTCAGGGCCGTCTTGTTGTACTTGAGCTTTTCACCTGCCATGTCGGGCTCAACTTTCTCGAATTACGATTCGCACACCAGCGGAACAGGGAAAATCCACCTGCGCATGCTAGGCGGCTTCCTTTTCATCGCCCTTCTTCAAGGCCTCTTTCTTGGGCCAGTACGCCTTCACCAGTTGGTCCTTCAAACCGGTCTGTACCGGATCGAAGTGCCGCGAGAGGATGTCCCAGCAGAGATTCAACGCCTCCTCGATGGCAATGTTCACGTTGAGATCCATCAGCTCGGTTTCGAAATCATTCCCGTAGGCCAGCAGGGTTTCGTCCCACTTGGAGAGCTTGAATCCCATGGCGATCTTGTTCCTGGACTCCCTGCAGTCCGAGTAGAGCCGGATCATGGTGTTCATGATGTCGTTGTGGTCGTCGCGGGTGACCTTGGAGACCACGTTCTGCTTCAGCCGGCTCAGGGACCCGAAGGGATCGATCACCCCGTTGTGCAGGTAGAACTGCCCCTCGGTGATGTACCCGGTGTTGTCCGGAACCGGGTGGGTCACGTCGTCACCGGGCATGGTGGTGACGGCCAGGATGGTGATGTCCCCCAACCCTTCGATGTCCACCGCCTTTTCGTAGCGGGAGGCCAGCTGGGAGTAGAGATCGCCGGGATAACCGCGGTTCGAGGGGATCTGCTCCATGGAGATGGAGATCTCCTTCAGGGAGTCGGAGAAATTGGTCATGTCCGTCAGGAGAACAAGCACGCGGCGGCCCGCCTCGGCGAAGCGCTCGGCAACGGCCAGGGACATGTCCGGCACGAGCAGGCACTCCACGACCGGGTCGCTTGCCAGGTGGGTGAACATGATCACGCGGTTCATCACACCGCTCTCTTCAAAGGTCTCCTTGAAGAAGGTGAAGTCGTCGAACTTGAGCCCCATGCCTCCCAGGATGATGATGTCCGCCTCGGCCTGCATCCCCACACGGGCCAGCACCTGGTTGTAGGGCTCGCCGGGGATGGAGAAGATGGGAAGCTTCTGGCTCACCACCAGGGAGTTGAACACGTCGATCATGGGAATGTTCGTTCGGATCATCTCCGTGGGGATGATCCGGTTGGCCGGGTTGAAGGAAGGACCTCCGATGGGGATGTCCTCCTCAACAGGCTCCGGGCCCCCGTCAATGGGCACGCCCGACCCGTTGAAGATCCGTCCCAGCATGGAATCCCCGTACTTGACCTGCATGGGATGCCCCAGGAACCGAACGGTATCGCTCGTGGACAGCCCCTTTGTCCCGCCAAAGACCTGCAGGGTTACCATGCCCCCGCTGATCCGGATGACCTGCCCCAGGGTCGTTCTTCCGGGGGACTCGATGACCGCCAGCTCTCCGAGCCCCACATCCGAGGCCTGCAGCGTGGCGATACTTCCTGTGATCTCTGTGATCCGTGTTATGATCTCTCTCACGGCTCTAACTCCCCCATGTAGTCGTTTTTCAACCGGCTCCCAGAAACTCGTCGATCTCGCCTTCGTATTTCTTGAAGTCGTCCCCCCGCCACTCTGAAGAATTCCAGTTCTTGAACAGTGCGGTCAGCCGGAAGAAGATGTTTCTCGCGTCATCCTTGTCCCCTGCGGCGACATCCTTCTTCAGCACCTGCGAAACCTTCTTGAACACGTAGACCTGCCTCTCCATGGTGTTGTAGGCGTCAACCGGGTCGAACGCGTTCTGCTGGAGGTAGACCCCATCGATGAATTCCGCCTTGAGGTGGATCATGAAGTCCGGAAGCGAGGTTCCCTCCTCGCCCACCACGTCCATCCTCTTCTTGATCTCGTCCCCGCCTGAGATCATCCGCTGGGCGCCCTTGACCAGCTCGGTCCATTCCGGGTCGAGCTTGCTCAGGGTTGCGTCCATCTGCTCCACGTACTTGGACCAGGAGATGAGCGGGTCGATGGCGGGAAAACGCCTTGCATTGGACCGTGCCCAGGTGAGCCCCAGGAACGCGCCCACCACGGCAAGGGTTCCCTGGGTCACCGGCTCCTCGAAGTTACCGCCTGCGGGGGAAACCGTTCCGATCACGCTCACCGAACCCTTGGACCCATCCTCCAGCTCCACGAACCCCGCACGCTCGTAGAACTCCGCAATCCGGGACTGCAGATAAGCCGGGAACGCTTCCTCCCCGGGGATCTCCTCCAGTCGTCCGCTCATCTCGCGCAGGGCCTGCGCCCAGCGGGAGGTGGAGTCGGCCAGCAGGAGAACGTTGAGGCCCATCTGCCGGTAATACTCGCCCAGGGTGACGGCCGTGTAGATGGACGCCTCACGGGCCGCAACCGGCATGGAGGAGGTGTTGCAGATGATGATGGTGCGCTCCATCAGGGTCTTGCCCGTGTAGGGGTCCTTCAGGTGGGGAAACTCGCGCAGGGTCTCCACCACCTCGCCGGCACGCTCCCCGCAGGCCGCGACGATGATGATGTCAACATCGGCGTAGCGTGAGATGAGCTGCTGCAGAACCGTCTTGCCGGATCCGAAGGGCCCGGGGATGCATGCCGTGCCCCCTTTGGACACCGGGTAGAAGGTGTCGATGATCCGGCAGCCCGTAACGAGCGGCTCCACCGGAAGCATTCTCTGCTTGTAGTGCCGCAGGGGGATCTTGATGGGCCATTCCTGGATCATGGTGATGTTGTGGGCCTTGCCCTTGTCATCCTCCACCTCGGCAATGGTGTCCGCAACCTTGTAGGACCCCTTGCCTGCGATCTTCTTGATCCGGCCCTTGCCGATGAAATCAAAGGGCACGAAGATCAGGTGCGAGAAGATCCCCTCCGGAACGCTGCCCAGCATGCTGCCCGCCGCCACCTCGTCCCCTTCTTTTGCATCGGGCGTGAACTCCCACGTTTTCTCCCGATCCAGGCAGGGCAGGTAGATCCCCCGCTTGAGAAACAGGCCGGCCTTTTCAGCCAGCTGGGGAAGGGGATTCTGAAGACCGTCGTAGATCTGCTCCAGCAGCCCCGGCCCGAGCTCCACCACGAGGAGGTTGCCGGTGAACTCCACGTCGTCCCCGATCTTGATGTCCCCTGTGTCCTCAAAGACCTGCATGTCGCAGACGTCATTTCGAACACGGATGACCTCACTCTTGAGCCTGGCGTCCCCTGCGATCACATAGGCCACCTCGTTCTGCTGGACATCCGTTTCGAAAGAGGCGGTGACCATGTTTCCGTAGGCTGCAACGACCTTCCCCATGACTGACATATCAGAGCTCCTCCAATTGCCGGACGATTTCCATGCCGCGCTCCTCGCTCAGGGCAAGCCGCTTCTCCAGCAGCTGGAGCCTGAGCAGGTAGGCGAGGACAACGTCGAATTCGAAATGGTTTTGCTGGATCCTCTCCTCGATGTACTCCCAGAGGATCTCTTCAACGACATCTTCCAGCTGGAGGGGGTCCTTGCTCTCCAGCAGCCGGTCCATCCAGGGCATGTCCTGCCCCAGGCCGAAATCGTCTGCACTGCTGCGCCCCAGCTGTTCCACCAGTTCCCCTTCCCCGAGGAGCACGTCCGCCGGGGACAGCCCGAGCCTCCGGGCCCGGATGGCGGCCAGGATGTTTCTGAGATCCTTTTCGAACCGGAAGTAGTCGCCGAGAAGAGAACTGGAGGCTTCTTCCAGGATGTGGTTGTAATAGATCCCGTAGAGGCGGTCCACCTCCGAAGGGCCGAACCCTTCATCCTTCACCTCTTTCAGGAACTCCTCCAGGAACGGCGGGGCCTCCTTGGGCGCCTTGACCTGATCGACCCAGTACTCCTTCGTGTAGCAGGTGTGTTCCACATCCACGTCTTTGCTGTTGAGCAGCCTCTCCAGGAGAAGAACATCCCGCGCAAGAAGGACGAGTTCCACCTGCCGCCAGTCCGCGGGAGCGATGTTCTCCCTTTCCTCGAGAAGATCCCCGAAGCGGAGCTTGATCTTCTTGTCGTCCCGGTGGATGTCCGGAAGATAGGTGACCAGGAAGTAGTATTTCATTATCCCTCAGGTCTCCTCCACCTTGATCTCTTTGAAGAACTCCCGGAACCTCGGTGTGAGAAACCGGAGAAAGAGGTTCTGAAAGGCCTCGGCCGTGAAATCGAGCTTCACGTTTCCGTCCGCCTTCCTGACCATGAACCCGAAATCCACTCCGTCGCTCTGAAGGTTCAGGGCCAGGCTGTCCGCATCCTCCTTTTTCGCCTGCTGCGACACGAGCCCCACCACATACTCCGTGAGTTTTTCCTTTTGCTCCTCGGAAAGAAACACGGTGAGGTCCTTCTGGCCGGACTGTTGTGCATAGGCCTGTACAAGGGCTTCCAGGAGTTTCTTCAGGAATTCCGTTTCATGGAGGGCTTCTTCCAGTGACTTCTTGAGAGGGAGGGCCAGCAGGCTTTCCTCGATCACCCTTTTCAGGCTGGTGACGAACTGGGAGGCGGCGATCTCCATGGAGGACCTGAGCTGCTCCATCCGCTTGTCCGCTTCCGCCTGTGCCTTCTTGATGATGGTGTCCGCCTCGCCCCGCGCCTTGGCCAGGATCTCGTCGGCCTTCTTCTGCGCATCGTCCACAATTTCGCGAGATGTCTCCTCCCCTCTCTCCACTCCCTGTTTCTTCAAGGTCTCGATGAGTTCTTGCAGTTTGGTATCCGACATCTCTCTACTCCTTGTGCTATCTGGTATGGGGCAGGGATTTCAAAAGGTGGGAAGGCCCTGGAACCGGCATGAACACGAAACCCTGTCATCGGTTTAGGGAGGTAGGGACCGGCCTCTCAGGGAACCTGTGGTGAGTACGACCGCTGCCGGTTTTCCTACTGCAACTGTATGATATAGAAGAAAGATAATTCGCGAGTGAACTATCCAGAGACGTATATTTTTATCTTTTTTCCCTGTTTTTGTCAAACAAACCTGCTTCGTCACGACTTCATCAAGCTCTGTCTCAAGCCCTGCCGTCCCATCGCCTTCGCCCCTTTCCTCCACCTCCCCGCTGAAACCACCCGCGCCAGCCCTTCCTGGCCCTTCGGCGCTCCGGTCCGGCCCGGTAGGACTTCACATAGATCTCGCGAGCGACCTCGTCGTCGATGGCAAGCGTGGTCTCCCCAACGCCGATCACCAGGGACGGCAGCCTTTGCTGCATCATGACAACACTGCCCGGAAGCACCCCAAGCCCACCCAGCCGTTGAAGGTAGTGCTGGTCGCGGGGTCGGATGAACACGATCCGCCCCTGCTCTCCCACCGGCAGGTCGCTGAGGGGAACCACCAGGGCACGCAGGGTCTTTTCGTCCCTCTTGCAGCATTCCCCGGGGGGAATGGGTTTCCCGTGGGGGCATGTGGGGGGATGTCCAAGGAGGGTGCAGATGCTCTCCGCCACACCGGTGGACAGGATGTGCTCGAACTCGCAGGCCTGTGTCTCCATCTCGGTCTGATCCACCTCCAGGATGTCGTGAAGCAGCCTTTCGGCCAGACGGTGCCTTCGGATGATCCTTCGGGCCCGGGCGCTGCCGGGCTGTGTGAACTCGATGTTCCCGTCCTGAGTCCGCACGATTCCCTGGCGTGACATCTCCTGCAGGATCTCACCGGTGTCCTCGGAATCCATGAACCGGACAATGCTCTCCGGTGTGCAGGCTTCCTCCGCCTCCTGCTTCATCCACATGCACTCCAGGATTTCATCAACCTTCTTTTCGTATTGTTCGTTCATCTTGAACCCCTTCGAATCTTTCGGGCCATACGTTCAAGCAGACGGACCGTGGCAGAGGTCTCCACGAACGTGTAGCGGCAGTGGGGACAGCAGATCATCTCACAGGCCTTTCCCTGCACCGGGCAGCCCTTCCGGCAGCCTTCGGCTTTTTCGTCAAAGGTGTATCCGCAGAGGGGACACTTCAAGAGAACCTCCTGGCCTATAACGGGATCTTCCAGTACTGCAGAATCTTGTTCAGGATGCCGCCCACCAGGAAGGAGAAGGGAAAGATGAAGGCGAGCATGGCCAGCGTGGCCTTCCATCCCCTCTCCTTGAGAATGATGAAAACATTGGCGATGCAGGGCACGAAAAGGGTGATGGTTACCAGGCTCACGAGGATCTGAACCTCGTTCATCTGTCCGGCCTGTGCCAGGACAAAGAGCCCGGCTGCCCCGTAATCCCTTCTCAGGAAGCCCACCAGAAACGCCTCGGCGGCCTTCTCGGGAAGCCCGAGGAAATTCACGATCAGTGGACGGCTCGCCGCCTCGATCTTCAGCAGCGCACCGGACCTGTCGAGAACGAACAGCACCAGGGTGCCCAGGATGAACAGGGGAACGGCCTCCTTGAGATACCACTCCACCCGGGCGAGGGTCTTCACCAGGATGTTCCTGAGCTTGGGCAGCCGAAGGGGGGGGATCTCCAGGATGAACTCCGCGTTCGCCCCCGGGATCACCTTCGAGGAAAGCCAGCCGACGAACAGGATGATCAAAAGGATAACGCCCACCCACACCAGGACGCCCCAGATGCTCAGGCTGCCCAGCATGGCCAGGATCACCCCCAGCTGGGCAGAGCACGGCACGCCCAGGGCCAGGAGCAGGGTCACGATGATCCTCTCTTTCCTCGACTCCAGGATGCGGGCCGTGATGGTGGCCATGGTGTCGCAGCCGAGGCCGAGGACCATGGGGAGCACGGCCTTTCCGTTCAGCCCCATGATGCGGAAGATCCTGTTCATCATGATGGCGAGCCGGGGCAGGTAACCCGAGTCCTCGAGGATCCCGAAAGCAATGAAAAAGGCGCCCACAATGGGCATGACGATAGCGATACTGTAAGTGAGCGCCATGGTCACGATCCCATAAGGGCCCACGATGAGATCCTTGAGAATGCCCTGGGGCAGGAAGGCATCCGTCAGGTAGGTTACGGCCGGCAGCAGGTACTTCCCAAAGATGACGCTCTCGAAGAAATCCACGCAGGTTCCTGCTCCAAAGCGCCCCACGAACAGGTACAGCACCGCCAGGATGAGACATAGCACCGGGACCCCCCAGACAGGATGGGTCGTGGCCTTCTGCAGGACGTCCCTTGGGGGCAGGAGCCTGCCGGGACGCTTCTTGAACACGCGCGCCAGGACCGGTTCAATGGCCCGGACCCGTTCCTGCGTGATCTGATAGGCAAGGGGCTCCTGATGCTTCCTCTGTACATCCGAACGTGTTTCCCGGACCTGGTCCATGGTCTCAGGGCTCGTCTGTTCTTCGAGCCAGTCCTCCAGGTCGGGGTCGCCCGCCAGGGCCATGACGGAAAGCGACCTCCGGGATATGCAGCTGTCCGGGAGCATGGGCTCCAGCTTCCGGACCGCTTGCTCGACGGGAGGGGAGTAGGACACCTCGTAGAACGATGGGGCCGCATGATGAAAGGACGCAACAGCACGCCGCAGGCCCTTGCGCTGGGTGGCCACCGTGGGGATCACCGGAACCCCCAGAAGGCTTTCCAGGCCCTTCACATCGATCTCGATGCCCCTTGCCATGGTTTCATCCATCATGTTCAGCAGGATGAGGAACGGGAGTCCCGCCTCGGCAAGCTGAAGCGTGATGAGGAGGCCCCGCTTGAGGTTCTTTGCGTCAATGACCTGGAGGATGAAGTCGGCCGGGGCTGTGAGCAGGATGTCCCGCGTGACCTGCTCGTCCTCGGACATGGGAAGGAGGTCGTTGATTCCGGGTGTGTCGATGACACGGTAGTCCCTGCCGTCGAGTGTAAAGTTTCCCTCTGTGACCTCCACCGTTGTTCCCGGATAGTTCGACACGGTAACGTAACGGCCGGTGAGGACCCCGAAGATTACGCTTTTCCCCACGTTGGGGTTCCCGATCAGAAGGATTCTTCTGTCAGGCTTTTCGTTCTTCGATGCGGAGGGAACCATTACACGAAGTCTTCGTCTAATCCGAAAAGGGATTGTTCTGTGGACTCATCTTAAGCAAAATCAGGGGGGACGAGAACAGGGCATGGTATGAAGCCCGGTCCGGGAAGTCAAGAAAAGGGGGCCTTCCCGAGCTCCCAAGCCACCCTCATCCTTGAGCTCCTTTCTTTACAACAAGCCTGTTTGGGATATGATGTTTCCAGGAAACTATTTTGGCCGTGAAAACATCAGATATCTTCTGCTGCCGATTGACAAAGGTCTAATCTTATCATGCGGGACATCCAGCTCATAACGGAAGGAGCATCCGGATCGTTCCGGCGATTCCTGTGCCTCCTTCTCCTGGGGACCGTGCTCGCTTCCGGGTGCACCTATTACCACGCCCGGACCCCGGCCGAGAGGATCAGCTACGAAGAGAAGGTGGGGCGGGAGTTCGCCCTGGAGGCGTCCGGTGTACTCCCCTTCATGGACGAGCCCGAGGTCCTGGACTTTCTCAAAACCCTGGGCCATCGCATCGCCGGTCAACTTCGGGGATCCAGCACCACCTATCGGTTTTACGTCATTCGCGATCACACCATGAACGCCTTTGCCGTTCCGGGTGGATACATCTACTTCTTTGCCGGCCTGATGGGCAGAGTGAAAACCGATGACGAGCTCGCAGGGGTCATGGCCCACGAAATCGGCCACGTGGAGGGAAACCACTTCATCCGCGGCCAGAAAAAGATGGACCTGGCGAACATCGCGGCCATTGCCGCAACCATCCTGGCAGCGACCCTGGGTGGAGGAGAGGGAGCCGCCGCCGTGGGAACCCTGGCTCAGGCGACCCAGCTGAGCGCCTCCCTCCACTACAGCCGCGAGTTCGAGCGGGAAGCGGACCGGACGAGTATCCGGCTGGCGCAAAGGTCCGGGTACAGCTCCGCGGGGATCCTTTCCATGTTCAAGACCTTTCAGGCCCGGTCACGCCTGAATGCCTCTGACATGCCTCCCTACTTCTCCACGCATCCCCTGCCTGCTGAAAGGATCTACGAGGTGCGGTCCTGGATCGAGGCCATGGACCTTCCGGAGAGACCGCAGCGCCGTCCCATCCCGGGGTTTGACCTGGCGAGGCTTACGACGAGGCTGCGTGTCTACGATGACGACAGGGTGATTGCCGAGCAGGAGAAAGAGGCGGCCGCGTCACCCGAGGATGCCCATGCCCAGTTCCTCCTCGGTTACCTCTACCTGAAGCGGGGGGACCTCGCCATGGCACGGCAATACCTCGAAAAGGCCCTCGAGATGGACGACGCGAAACCCCGGCACAAGCTGTATCTCGGGCGGGCCTGCCAGCTCCAGGGCAAGCTCGAGGAGGCGGAACAGCTGTTGGAAAGCACTCTCGACACGGATCCTGTAAACACGCTTGCCCAAGTGTTTTACGGGGACTTGATGCTCCAGAAGGACGACTGGAACAATGCCCTCGTCCAGTATCGGAAGGCCCTGATCCTGGATCCAAGATCCTCCTTTGCGCACATGAGCCTGGGGATGGCCTACGGAAGGCAGGGCAAGATGGGCGAGTCCTATCACCAGCTCGGCCTTGCGGACAAGCATGCCGGTCGATACCTCAAGGCGCTCTACTACCTGAAGAAGTCCCTCAAGCACCTGCCCCAGAAGAGCAAGGAAGCCGAGTCGGTCAAGCAGGAGATCCGCCGCATCGAGGAGTGATCTTCGCCCCCGCTCTGCAGAACGCTCCAGTCCGGTTCCGTTCCGGGTTCCGTGGGAAATTTGACTGGGCTCTGTCTCAGGTTTCACACAGGAAGTAGGGGGCGAATCCCACCGCATCGCAGGAAGCCAGCACGTAACGGACCCCGTTCTTGACGAAATCCCAGGTCTTGCCTCCCGGCAGGTCCAGGCTGTGAAGGTGGCCGAAGACACAGATGTGGATCCGGTGTTTCTCCAGCACGGCCGTGGCCGGGGTCTCTTTTCCCGACTCGCTCGTAGGGGGGAAGTGGGTCATGGCGATGCGCAGGGTGCTCCGGGGATCCATGGAGCCCAGGGAGCTTTCCAGCCTCCCGACCTCCCGCTTGAAGATCTTTTCATCGCGGGCCCTGGCCTCCTCCGGGGAGCCCGGAAGGGCGCCGGCAGCCTCAGGTTCGGGTTTTTCAAGGGGATCCCGGTAAAAGGCCTGGATGTCGGACAAGGTCCACAGCCTTGTTCCCCCCACGGCCACGGACCCCAGGGATACGGAATCATACTGGAGGGGATGGATGGAGCAGCCCTTGAGCCGTTCGCGCAGCCGGGAGATGCTGGGCCACCAGTAATCGTGGTTGCCCTTGATGATGAGCTTCCTTCCTGGCAGGGCATCGAGCCACTCAAGGTCTTCCTCTGCCTCCCCGTTTCGCATGGCCCAGGAAAGATCGCCGGGAACCAGCACCACGTCCTCCAGGCCCACCAACCGCTCCCAGTTGCCTGCGATACGCAAGGTGTGGTCCTTCCATTGCGGACCAAACTTGTCCATGGGCTTGTTCACCGAATGCCCCAGGTGGAGATCGCCGATGGCGAAGATCTTCACGGTTTTAACCTCGAACCGATGATCACGAGATCAGTAAGTGTATGCCCAGCAGGATCAAAACGCATCCGCCCACGATTTCAGCCAGGGGCCCGGTCCAGCGCCCCAACACCTTTCCCAGGCGCATCCCCAGCCAGGTCAGGCCCATGGCCGTGAACCCGATCACCACACAGGCCTTCAGCAGGTCCTCCTGCACAAGGCCGACCCCGAATCCAACCCCGAGCGCATCGATACTTGTGGCAAGAGAAAGCCCCACAAGGGACCAACCCTTTGTGGGGTCCACGCCGGCCCTGCGGCCCTCTTCACCCTGCCCTCTCCTTCCCTCCCATATCATACGGATCCCGATCACAAAAAGCAGACCCGCTCCCAGCCACGCACTCAGGGCCCCGATCCTGGGGGAGAGAAGCCGGGCACCCTGCCACCCCACCAGGGGCATGAGGAACTGAAAGAAACCGAAATGCCAGCAGAGCCTGAAGGTCTGCCTCTTCCCAACGGCAACAAACCCCACACCCAGGGCCACGGAAAAGGCATCCATCCCAAGGGCAACGGCCAGCAGAATCATCTCCGTCAACGTCAAACCCGTCCCTCCCTACCGGGATAAGATCCTTTTTTGGGCACAAAGCCCAAGATTCTGCAACAATGTCTGCAGAAGGTTCTTTTCGTTTGAAGAACAATCCCTTCTCGGATTCGGCCAAGGAGAAACACCCAACTACAAAGTTGGCGAAAGTCCATTTAGCGGAGGCGTACAACCAGTACGTCGCAGCC
>CAZSUQ010000042.1:0-14626 GCA_964609935.1 uncultured Thermodesulfobacteriota bacterium
GTGTAATGCGGAAGGCGGCTGCCAGGGCCATCAACATGGTTGCCTGGGGCCAGTCCCAGCACTCCCTTCCATAGTAGCCGTTGCCGTCGTCCCAGAACCGGTTCTCCGCGACCTTCAGGACGGCCAGCGCCCAGGAGAGGTACTTGGGGTCCTGTGTGACCTCAAAGGCGTCGAGATCCATGTCCGCAGCGATGCCCAGCACCACCACAGGGTCGAAGACGAACAGGGCAAGCACCCCAGGGAAGGTCACCCCGATTCGTGTGACCAGGTCCAGGCCCAGGTCCAGCACCTCCAGGTAGTCCGGCTCTTTGGTAAACCCATATCCATCGATCAGGGCGGGACCGCCGAGAACGGCCTTCATGATGGCCACAAAGCTCCTTACGGGGCGGCGTGGATCAAAGAGCTCCCCGTTGAACAGCTTCTCCAGCTGATCCATCTCGTAATCCACGGTCCGGGTGCCCATCTCAGCAAACTCCTGGATGCCCTGATCCGCGCCCAGGCTGTAGCAGAGCCACGGGCCAAAGGCCACGTCATCCCCCTGGGCGTCACCATCCCAGTCTCCGTTGCCGACCCAGTAATTCTCCAGCAGGTTGTCCATGATCTCGTGGAACAGGGAATTGAAAAGGGGTGCAGAGGAGGATTCGGGCTGCAGCACACCGTTTTCCGCACTGCCGCACGCCAGGCACGTGAAGAGAAGCAGGAAAAAAGCCAGGAAAGATCTTTTCTTTAAAACGGGTTTGCTCAGCACGATCATGAACGTTCCTCCTAGAGGTATCCGTTGCCGGGCATAGTTCATGGTTGATCCATGTCCTGATATACAATGACCGGATTTATCTGTAAACTATTGCCTCTCAACGAGTTCATCCGTGGTTCTCGACCCTGGTTTTCAGGATCCACGGGAAGGCAACGCTGCATCTGCGAGGATTATAAAGCAAAGAAAACAACGCCATAAACGTGGAGGAGTGAAGCATGAGTTACACCTACAAGCGCGATTACCGCGGAGAGATCAAGCTTACCATCTTCGACTGGGCCGGCACCACCATGGATTACGGATGCTATGCGCCCGCAGTGGTTTTTATCGAGGTGTTCAAGCGCCACGGGGTGGAGATATCCATTGAACAGGCGCGTGCGCCCATGGGGCTCCACAAGCAGGAGCACATTCGTGCCATCGTCACCGAGGATGCGGTGAGCAAGAAGTGGATCGAGGCCAACGGCAGCAAGTGCACGGACAAGGACATCGAAAGCATGTTCCTGGACGAGTTCAAGCCGCTCCAGATGGAGTGCCTGGCGGATTACGCCGACCTGATTCCAGGCGCGATCGAAACGGTTGATGAAATGCGCGCCCGCGGCAAGAAGATCGGTTCCACCACCGGTTACTTCGGCGAAGCTGCGGAACTGCTCCTCAGCGAAGCAAAGAAACGCGGGTACGAGCCGGACACCACGGTGTGCGCCACCGACGTTCCCGCAGGCAGACCCCATCCCTGGATGGTCCTTCAGAACATGATGAACCTCGAGATCTATCCGCCCGCAGCGGTAGTCAAGATCGGCGACACACAGCCCGATGTTTACGAAGGTCTCAATGCTGGTGTGTGGACCATCGGGCTGGCAAAGACCGGAAACGAAATCGGCCTCAACGCCGGGGAGATCGAAAAACTGTCCAGGGAAGACTACGAGCGGAAGATCGAGCGCGCAAGGACGAACCTTCACAGGTGCGGCGCCCACTATGTCGTGGATTCCATTTCCGAAGTGCCGCCTTGCATCGACGACATCGAAGCGCGCCTGAAACGCGGAGAACAGCCGTAACAGGATGCAGCTGAGCCTTTCCAGTAACGGTAGCAATAAGAAACGCTCCACCTTCCTTATTCGGTGGAGCGTTTCTTATTGCCTGGAACAGAGATTTCTGTAAAAAGATCGATTTCAATCGTCTTCGGGCCAGAAGCGTTCGGTAATGATCTTATCCTCTGTAAAGAACTCGATTGCCGCCTTGCCCTGGCCCTTGATGTCCCCGAAGATCGAGTTCTTCATCCCACCGAACGGGAGTGAAGCCACCGGTGCCGGGATACCGACGTTGACGCCGATCATGCCGGCCTGGGTTTCGAGCTTGAATTTCCTGGCGTACCAGCCGTTCTGTGTGTAGATGGACGCACCGTTTCCATACTGGTGGTCGTTGATGATCTTGATGGCCTCGTCCAGGGTGTCCGCCTTCAGCATGACCACCACGGGCCCGAAGATCTCCGTGCTGTGGATCGTCATGCCGGGGTTCACTCCGGTGAACACGGTGGGACCGATGAAGTGTCCTTTTTCGCACCCGGGCACCACGATGTCCCGCCCGTCCAGCGCCAGGGTCGCGCCTTCCTGGATCCCCGTTTCGATGAGGCCGAGGATTCTCTCTTTTGCTGCGCCTGACATCACGGGCCCCTGTACCCTCGGGGCGTCCGCGACTTTCGGGTCCAGCGGATCGGCAATGGTCACCTTTTTCGACGCCTCCACAAACATCTCCACGGATCTCTCATACGCCTCGTCACCCACCCCCACGATGGCCGAGGACGCCATGCACCGCTGCCCGGCACAACCGTAACAGGAGGTGACCATGTTTCGGACCACCTCGTCCATCTTCGCATCCGGCATGACAACCAGGTGGTTCTTCGCGCTTCCGAGAGCGATAGACCTCTTGTTGAGCTCCGCGCACCCCTTGGAAACCAGAGACGCCACCCGCGACGAACCCACGAAGGAAACGCCGTCCACATCCTGATCGTTCACCAGTGCGTCCGCCACCTCCTTGTCGCCGTTCACAAGGTTGAAGACACCGGGGGGAAACCCGGCCCTGTGAAAAAGGTCCATGATCATGCCCATGGTCATGGGCACCTGCTCGGACGGCTTCACCACGTACGTGTTCCCCGTGGCAAGCGCGTAGGGGAGGAACCAGAACGGCACCATGGCCGGGAAGTTGAAGGGCGGGATCATGGCGAACACACCGATGGGAAGCTTGAGGACCTCACCGTCGATCCCCACTGCACAGCCTATCTGCTTGTCTCCCTGGGACAGGACGGGCATGCCGCAGGCCACCTCCATGTTCTCGAACACCCGCTTCATCTCTGCCATGGCATCGGGGATCGACTTGCCCATCTCGGCCACGAGGGTGCGGGATATCTCCTTTTCATCGGCTTCGATCATGTTCATCGTCTTGAAAAGGAAGGACACCCTGCGCGCCACCGGCATGGCGCTCCACGCCGGATAGGCTTTGCGCGCCGCAGCCACCGCCGCCGCGGCTTCCTTCCCGGTGGAAAGCGGAACCTGCCCCAGGGTTTCACCCGTGCTCGGGTTTTCGATATCCAGCCGTTCACCGGACTCCGATTCTACCCATTTCCCGTCTATATAGTTCCTCAACAGTTTACCGGCCATCCTTTTTTCCCCCTCTCTTTCGCGGATCCGACATCATATTTTACGGGAACAGCCGTGTAAATAGAGCCCGGCCCTTGCACCTCAGCGCCCTCTGGAAAGTCTGACCTTGATCTCGAAGTGATGCACGTTCTGCCATGAGACGCTCTCCTCAGGGCTTCCAAGGAAACAGATGTTTTCGCTCACCACTTCAACGTACATCCATCGGTACTCGCTGAGACGCCTTCCTGAAAACGCATCACCCCGATCGAGCAGGGCCTTGAGATCGATCACCCATCTGGTGGAGCCGTCCGCCCTGACGGTCCGGGTCCAGTACTCCGGGTACCTTTCCATCTCCATCTGGTAGGCATACCAGTCCACACCCTCCACGAGAGAGACAAGGGGGCTGTGCGGACCCATCCGCTCCCCGAATCCCTCGTTGAGCCCCAAGGTTTCGAAGTAGAAGTCGGTCACCCATCTCGCTCCTTCGGGGTGCTCGAGCCAGAAATTGATGATGTTTCCGGAGCCGGTGATGCCGGAGCAGCGCTCGGCTCCGGCATCAGACCGATCGAAAATGATGTAGGCAGCCTCCACGTCTCCTGTTCGAAGGCGCCAGAGAGGATCACCGTGGACATTGCCCCCGAAGTCCACTCCCTGGCTCAACGCCGCAACATTCGTGCCCAGGTCTGCGGTCTGGTCGTCCTCGGCACGCAGGCAGACCTGCCCGTCACGGACCCATTCCGCCCTGTTCCCGGGCGAGGTGCCCGGACACGGACCTCCGATCCTCCAGCAGAAGGATCTCGCATCCCACATCCCCAGGCCCTGATCCAGCGTTGGGTTCTTTGTCCACGACGGCCACATCTCGATTCCAGGCCCGGACGGACTTTTGTCTCCATCCGGGCCGCACCCGGCTGCAAGAGCCGCCAGAACAAAGAGAGGACCAATGACGGACTGGACTATCCTGTTCTTCATCGGACTGATCAACCCTTTTTCAGGCACAGAAACCTTATAGAATCCTATAATAAAAAAACCTGGCCCAAAGGACCAGGATTTCGTTAAAAGCTAAAGATCTTGTTCCCTTAATGAAGTTGAACAGTGACTTCTTCAGAAAAACCTTCGGCTACGTTACGGCTTTGCCAAAAAGACAGGAGGCGAAGGGGCCACGAGTCGGTCCCTTCGCCTCCTGTTGCATGCTCTGTTCAGCTGGTTCAGTTGGGGAAGAAGTCACAGGCCTGCTGCAGACTGGTTGCCGCCACGTCCAGGGTGCCCAGGGCGAGGCTTGCTTCCGCATCGGTGAGGTACCCGTCCAGGGTCGTCCAATCCGCTGGGGTGAGGTCCCCGTCCGCGATCGCCTTGGCGGATGACCGCCTGCACTGATCCACCAGGCCCTGTATCTGCCGGATGTCCGTTTCCGCCGATGCCGGGCAGATCCCTTCATTGCTGTGCGCATTGAGGGCGCGTGCCGCCGCGGCACATGCTGCGTCCCGGATGAGGAGATCGAGCCGCCTTGCCGCGTATTTCCCCACGCCGCCGGTGATGGGCTCCGTCCATCCGAGTTCGCCGAACATCCCCCACGCCACCGCCCTTCTCAATGGAGAGTGACCGAGATACACGGACCCGTCCGGACCCGTGCTGATGGCGGACACCGACTCCTCCGGGCCGTCTGCAAAATACCTCACCGCACCTGTCTCCCGGTCCAGGGATCCGATACCCACCTTGAGGGGCATGGGGTAATCATTCACCAGGAGACCGGCTCCTGAATGTACGAACAGGCTGTTCGCCCCTACGGTGGCGAGCTGGAGGTTGAAATTCTGGCCGGCCCCAGGATTGTAACCGTCCGCTGCCGTCCGCCAGATCTCTTCGCCGAATGTTCCCTGATCGATGACCTTTATGACCGCCTCTGCTGTGGATGCATACACCTCGCCATTGTCCGATGCCACACCGATGGAGCCAAAGATCTGGGACCCCACATCGAGCTGCCAGATCACGCTCCCGTCAGAGGTGTCCATTGCGATCAGGTTGCTGATGTTGTCCCCTATGTACACCCTTGTCCCGTCCGCATTGAGCGTGGGCGTGGAACCGGAGCCTCCTTCAAAAGAGGTGTGGAAAAGCTCGTTGATGGTGTAGGGAGGCCCTCCGGCAGTGAGCAGCTCGAGGCAGTAGAGGGCCCCGTATTCAGAGATCCCGTCCACGGTTCCGTCCTCGGCGTCCGGTGCGGTTGCCACCACCCAGAGGCGGCCTGTGTGTGCATCCACTGAGAAGTAGTTGGCCACCTTGGTGTCAAAGCCCAGCAGCACGTCCGTGAGGGTGCCCAGGGGCGTGGATTCCGGGGGAAAGGCTCCGAGAAGGGCCCTGAGCGCATCGTTTGCCTTTTCCACAACATTGTCGGGCAGGGACGTGGTGGGCCTCGGCGGAGAAGGTTCCCCGGGCACGACATAAGGGGCGGCAAGGAGCTGAACCCCCGTGGCCCTGTCCAGGACATAGATGCTTCCGTCGCCAGTGAGCCCGATGAGCGTATCCGCCTGCACGTGATAGTTCAGGCCGAAGCAGTGGCAGGAAACGAGGTCGTCAGAGGGGGGCGGCGGTGCGGGAAGCCCGGTGGCCGCATCCCACAGAACGGTCCCGTCCGGTTGAACCGCCACGGCCCTGTCGTATCCTCCGTTGTAGATGATCTGATCGGCTGGGCTCAGCGGGTCGTTGAGCACAAGAGGCGCGCCTCCCCCGTAAAGGCCTGTTCCGCTGACCGCCCAGCGCCGGGAGCCGGTTTCAGGGTCCAGGGACACCAGGATCACGTCTTCACCCGGTGCGACGGGGCTGAAGTAGAGGTTCCCGTCTCCGTCAAAGGTGGGGCCCTCGGCGATGTACATGTCCGTCTCTGCAATCCACTCGTACTCAAAAACGGGTGCGAACGCGATGGAGAGCTCGTCCGAATTCATCGTGTCCGCGTGAAGGGCCCTGAAATACTCTGTGGGAGAGCCCAGAACAGGGCTGTCACTCGGGACCAGCCTGCAGCCATCCGGTGCCCATGTGGTCTTATCCGGCGGGTCATAGGGCTTCGGTGTGGGGGTGCACCCCACGGCAGCAGCGAAAACCGCCACAAGAAAAATCATCATCGCGGTTCGTGTTGCTGTTGTTTTTCCAACTCTTTCTCTTTGGTTTCTTTTGTTCATGACTCGTCCTCCTTTTTTTGTGCAGAGTTCTTGTTTGTGCCCAACGGCCTTTCCTTTGAATTCTAAGATCAAATGTAACAATTGGATTTCATCAAGATGCGCATTTTTTATCTTTCCCTGCAGATTGTCATCACGCCTCCTTTCTTTTCCGACAGCCATTTGATTTTTCTCCATCGGTGGCTTTCAATCGATTGAAGCACAAAAGTGTTTTCAGGGTTTTTCCTGAACGTAAAAGATCTTTAACAATGTTTCAGATATGTTACATTTGTCTGAGGAGCGGAATCCCACGGATTTTGTTGATTCTTTGAACCTTTACAGAGGAATCCTCCATGGATACCAAAGCCGTCATCGTGGATGACGATGCCAAGCATCAGAAGCTCCTCCGGGAGTACCTGGCGGAATTCGGGGTGAACGTACTTTCCTTCATGGACCACAAAGGCGTTCTGGAGGCCATCCGGTCAGAGACTCCGGA
Source organism: uncultured Thermodesulfobacteriota bacterium (assembly GCA_964609935.1). Lineage (GTDB taxonomy): Bacteria > Desulfobacterota > DSWW01 > DSWW01 > DSWW01 > CAYTRL01. The sequence continues at coordinate 7,021 of CAZSUQ010000042.1, forward strand.
TATCGTGATTCTGGATATCATCCTTCCCGGAAAAGACGGGTTCGAGATCCTCAGGGAAATCAGGCAGTCCTTCCCGGTTCCGGTCATCATGCTTTCGGCAAAAGGGGATGACACGGACCGTATCGTAGGGCTGGAGCTCGGCGCCGACGACTACCTGTCCAAGCCCTTCAACCCGAGAGAGCTTCTGGCCAGGATCAAGGCCGTGCTTCGAAGACAGCCTCCGGCTGCGGAAAGGATGCCGCCCGGCAGCCCTGAAGATACCGTCACGGTTGGCGAACTGACACTGGACAGGTCGAGACAGCTCCTGAAAAAGGGAGACGCGAGCGTGGATCTCTCCTCAGCGGAATACAAGATCCTGGCCACCATGATGGGGAGGCCGGGCCGGGTGTTCACCCGGGACGAGCTGATGGACGTGATTCACGGAGGGGAAGTGGTTGCCTTTGACCGAAGCGTGGACGTGCACATCAGCCGGTTGCGGGCAAAGGTGGAACAGGTGTCCGGGCTCAGGGACCTGATCAAAACGGTGAGGGGGCGCGGGTACAAGCTCGCGGAGGAAGGATGAAGCCGATATCCGGGATGAAGCTGCAAACCAAGATCTTTCTCTCCTGCATCCTCATTCTCATCGCGGTGGAGATCGTCATCTTCCTGCTCGTCAGGCCCGTGGCGGTCAAGCACATGAACCGCAAGATATGGGACTACATCGAATACAGGTCCCAAGCCTTCAGGGAGATGATGGAAGAAACCTTGGAGCAATATCCTTCCGACACGGACCTGGATGTCCGGGTTCGGCAGCAGTTTATCAACGATCTTGCCCAGGTGTGGAAGGCCAAGGTGTGGATCTCATCCCTGGAGGGAGAAACCTTTCTCCGTTCCTTTGAAGGGCCTGTTCCTTCCCTTCCCGAGGAAAAAATGGTTGCATACAAGAACGTCTGGTTCGTGCCAAAGGATGCGCTGCGGGAACTGGGATTGCCCAACCCTCTGTTCACCAGGGTTTCGATTCGCTTTTTGGGAAAGGAATCCGCTTTCGCCAATGTCCTCTTCGGAGAGCTGGACGAGAGCATCGTGAACGAGGCGGCCACGGTGGTCCGCTGGACCTTTATCCTCTTCCTCGCCGGGATCGCCTTCGGCGTTGCGCTTCTCCTGTTCCCGGTTGTTTTACTCATAAACAAACCCCTGCGATCCCTCAGCCGCTCGGTTGCCGAGTTCTCGGACGGCGACCTTTCACACCGCGTGAATGTTCAGAGCGAGGACGAGATCGGGGAGCTGGGCAGGACCTTCAACAGGATGGCGGACACCATTGAAGGCATGATCACCGGAATCCAGGAGCTCACCACCAACATCTCCCACGAACTGCGAACACCGCTTTCCCGGATACGCATCGCCCTGGAACTCCACAGGGAAAAGCTGAGAAGGGCGGGAGAGGAGATCCCCTGCCCTCACCTGGATTCCATGCAGGAAGACATCGAGGACATGGACCGCCTCGTGGGACAGATCCTGCAACTCTCAAAGCTCGACATGAAAAAGGCCTCTCCCAGGGCGGACGAGGTGGATCTCGGAGCGTTCGTCCGGGAGGCCATGGAACGATTTTCCTCGGCCATCCAGGGGAAATCCATCGAACTGGAGATGAACATTGCCTCGGATCCGCTCTTCATCCGTGTGGACCGCGAGGATATGGCCACGGCCGTGTCGAACCTTCTGGACAATGCGGTGAAGTATACGCCTCCGGGCGGCAGGATCGAATTGAACGTCCAAAGAAACGAGAACCGCACGGAAGCCTGGATTGCCAACACCTGTCATCCATTGGCCGACGAGGAGATCCACAGCCTTTTCGAGCCGTTTTACCGGGCCTCCTCCCCTTCGGATGCGTCCGGGACCGGGCTCGGCCTGACCATCACGAAAAAGATCGTGGAGAACAACGGAGGACGGATCAAGGCCTCTCCATGGGAAAACCAAGGGTTTCGGATAAGTTTGTCTTTTGGGTAAAATTTTTGAGATGGATCCTTCCGTAAGGTGTTTTTCCTGCTCGAATTTCATTTTTTCCTTTTCCTATGGCACTCCTTGGGATTATTATGTTGCCCCAATAAACCCGAACACGGACGGATAACCCTGCAAAAGCACAGGAGGACAAGATGAGGGAGGTATGGAGTCACTGGCCGGGCCGGATTTTTCTCATCGTGATCTTTGGATCCTGGATCCTGGCGCACACCGTTGCACAGTTTCTCTTCGAATCGGACACCGTTCTCTTTGGATGGATGCCGAGTCCCATTGCTGTGGGCATCGCGATCTTCATTGTCTGGCTCGTGGCCTTCGGCATCTACCTGTTCAAGTACTGGCCCTATCGATAGCGAACAACCTCCAAGAAGGGATTGAGCGATGACCGGACTGATCGTGGCTGTCATCTTCGGCGTAGTCGTTATGTTCATCAGCATCTACGGCTACAAGATATCCGCCAAGACGGCGGAGGACTATTTTGTCGTGAACCGCGCCCTGGGAATCGTGGTCATGTTCTTCTTCATCTTCTTCGGCCTGGTGAGCGCATGGACGTTTCTCGTCTACCCGGGAACCATGTATGTGCAGGGGCCGGGGTTCGCCTATTTCGGCTGGGGCATCATTTGCGGTTACGTGGTCCTGCTCATCTTTATCGCACCCAGGCTCTGGGCGGTCACGAGGCTGAACCGCTTCCTGACGCCCATCGAGGCCATGGGGGCGCGCTTCGAGTCGCCTGCCCTGAAGCTCGTTCTGGCCATCCCCCTCATCCTCTTTCTCATCCCCTACATAGGGATTCAGCCCCTGGGCGTAGGGCTTGCGGTGAAGGCCGTGGCCGGGCCGGAGATCGCACAGTTTCTCCACCGGGTGGGGCTCCACTCCCTGGCCGAGAACCCGCAGGGGCCGGTCTATCTCGGAGCCTTCTACGTCATCATCCTCATGCTGACCACGGTCCTTTTCGGCGGCATGAGGGCCGTGGCCTGGGTCAACATCCTCCTCGGCACGATCTTCATCTTTTCCGATGCCGGTTCCGTGATCTGGGCCGTGGTGCGGAACCTTCCGGGAGGCCTCCCTGAGGCGGCCAGCCGGTTGCAGGCGACCAACCCGGCCCAGCTCGGCGTCCCGGGCCCCCTGGGGATCTACACCATACCCTTCATTCTCGGGAGCGGGATCTCGGGGATGTGCTGCATGTGCTTCCCACACATCCACATAGGGCTGATGGCGTCCAGGGACAAGGAGGTCTTCAAATGGCTCGCCCTCCTGTTCCTGGTCCTCGGCGGGTCGATCTTCGTCTTGCCGGCACTGTGGCCCCTCATCGCCCCGGCCATCGTGCCCGGGCTCACCGGCAAGACCGCCGACGCCGCGGTCATGATCATCGTCAAGGAGACGCTCCCCTCCTGGTTCGCCATCCTCTTCCTGTTCGGGGTCATCTCCGCGGCCCTGTCCACCGTCTCCCTGCAGCTCATGGGGGCGGGCATCCTCATCTCCCGGGACATCATCTGGGGGTTCTTCAAGCGGGATGCCACGGACCGTCAGATCGTGCAGTGGACCCGGATCACCATGCTCATCCTGGTGCTCCTCAGCTTTCTGGCCTCCATGCTCTTCCCTGCCCAGGCCGCCTTCTTCCTGATCTTCGCGGTGGGCGGGATGTTTCTGTGGCTTCCGGCCCTCTGGTACGGGTTCCTCTGGAAGCGGACCACCAAGGCGGGAGCCATGGCAGGGCCCATCGCCGGTCTCGTCTACATGATCGTCGGATACGGCTGGGCGTGGACCACAGGTGTTTCGGTTGATCAATCACCCCTTTTCAGCTTCATGTACATGGCTCCGCCCGTTCTCCTGGGCCTGGTGGTGACACCCCTGGTGAGCCTGTTCACAAAACCCGCCAGCGAAGGGGCCATCAACATGTTCTTCGATGAGGTGGAGGAGTACCTGGAAGCCGGGGGGTAGAAGGGTGGAAGATTCTGCGGGCCGGCAAAACCGAACAATCTCGATCATGACAGGAGAAACCTAGATGTCAGAGCCGTGGAGGCTGATCTACAACCCCAAAGGGGATTCAGCCGACCTGGTTGCCTACCCCTCGGGGATCGCAGAGGGGAAGTTTGCCGGAAGATTCATGGGATCTTCCAAGCGGCCGCCCAACACGCTTCTCATCCAGGGCGTGAAGAAAAAGGGTGTGATCGTGGGGGCGGACGTGTACGTCCGAAGAGACGAGGCCCGGAAGAGGGGAATCGAGGTTGCCAGGCGTCCCCGAGTGGGCCGTGGAGGAGCAGCTCCATCCGGAGCGATCTTCTACCAGGAGATGGTGGTCAAGGAAAAGAGCAAGGCAGAGGCAGCCAGGGTGGATCCGGATGCGCTTTCGCTCCTCATGTACACCTCCGGGACCACGGGAAAGCCCAAGGGGGTCATGCTGTGGAACCGGGGGCTGATCAACCATGCAAAGGGATGCGTCTCTGTTCTCGGGATCAAGGAGGATGACAAGATCCTCATCGTCCTCCCTCTCTATCATGCCTACGCGCTCAATGTCCTGGCCATGACAAGCATCCTCGGCGGTGCCACCATGGTCATCATCCCGCAGTACGACCCGGTGAAGCTCGTGGAGGTGCTCAAGGAGACCAGGGCCACGGTCTTCTGCGCGGTCCCCACCATCTTCATGCACCTCCTTCAGGTTGCGCGGACCCGTGACATCAAGATCCCCAAGACGATCCGGTTCACCATGAGCGCGGCCGCGCCCATCCCGGTGGAGGTCCTCAAGGAATTCCAGCAGGTGTTCGACACCCGCATCGCCGAGGGCTACGGCATGACCGAATGCACGGCCCTGGCCGCCATCAACCCCATCGATGCGCCGAGGACCGGGAGCGTGGGCCTTCCGGTCTCCAAGATCGCGCCGGAGGTGTGCGACGTGGAGCTCAAGGTCATCGACGAGGAGGGCAATGAAGCCGGGCCGGGCGAGAGCGGGGAGATCCTCATCCGCTCCGGGAAGTGGGGAATGAAGGGGTACTACAACCGGCCCGAGGACACGGCCAAGACGATCCGCGACGGGTGGATCTACAGCGGTGACATCGGATACAGGGACGAGGATGGGTATTACTACATCGTGGACAGGCAGAAGGACATGATCATCACCGGAGGCTTCAACGTCTACCCGCGCGAGGTGGAGGAGGTGATCTGCGGGCACCCGAAGGTGATGGAGGCCACCCTCATCGGCGTGCCGGACGATGTCTACGGAGAGGTGGGCAAGGCCCTGGTTGTCCTGAAAAAGGGGGAAACGGCAACCCCTGAGGAGATCATCGAGCAGTGCAGGGCGAACCTGGCCAAATACAAGGTGCCCCGCTCCGCAGCGTTTCGGGATTACCTTCCAAAGACGCCCTCCGGCAAGGTCCTGAAGAAAGAGCTTCGAGACGGATACATCGACGACAGGCTCATCGAGAAGAAGAGCGGAAAGGAGTGAGACGTGGAGGAGATTTCGGCTATCGGCGAACTGGTGGATGTGGCAACGGGCAGGAGGGGCAGGAAGAAGGCCATCATCTTCGAGGGCAAGGAGATCACCTACAAGGATTTCAACGCCCACGTGAACCGTGTGGCCAACGGCCTGAGGAAGCTCGGCGTAAAAGAGGGCGAGGTGGTGGCCATCATGCTCCCCAACATCCCCGAGTTTCTGTACAGCTTCTTCGGCATACAGAGGATGGGAGCGGTGGCCGTCACGGTGAACCCCATGTACAAGGGGGGAGAAATCGAGCACATCCTCGGGGACTCGGGGGCAAAGGTGATCATTGCCCTGACGAACTTCGTTCCCATGATCCTGGAGATCAAGCCGGAGCTGCCGAAGCTGGAACACATCGTCGTAACCGGAGAAAGGTCTCTTCACCTGATCGATCCAGAGGCCACCATGACGGTGCAGATGGTCGTGGACCAGGCAGATTTTCCCGATGTGGAGGAGGCCTACAGGAAGGTGGGGAGGATGCTCGTGGAGGTGTTCAGCAAGCTGGGCGTGGAGGGGGTCTGGTACAAGCACATGGGAGGGATCAGGGTGGGGGGCAGCAAGATCGCCGGGTTCAGCTTCGGTGAAATCGAGGACGTGCTGATCATGACCGCGGTCTGCTTCCTTGCAGAGCTCCAGGCCGAGGAATTCTTCGAGGTGGTCTGGGTGCCTCCGGAAGTGAAAGACAAGGCCCTCGAGCCGCTTACATCCGTTGAGGAACTTACAGGAAAAAGACCGGAAGACGATTTGTTTTGTGACATCGTTGTGGAGTGCTTCAAGGCGGAGTTCGGCCTGACCGTAAAAGAGGGCAGCCTGATGAGGGACGAGAAGTTCGGGTACGAGAAACAGAGGGCCCTTGCCCAGAAGAAGTAAACGGATTGGGAGGGTGAGATCGAGCAGACGTTCCTTCAGGGAATTCCCGTGCTGAACGAGGTCGTATTCTTTCACAAGGACAGCAGAACACTTCTCGTAACCGACCTGTTCTTCAACGATCCGCCCACCGGAGGTTTTTGGATACACCTGTACCGGAAAGGAGACAAAGATGAAACTTTACTTTACTCCAGGCGCCTGCTCGATGGCCCCGCACATCGTCCTGCGCGTGGCAGGGTTCACCTTCGAACTGGAAAAGGTGAACCTCGCCAGGAAAGAGACTGCAAGTGGTGAGGACTATTACAAAATCAACCCGAAAGGTTCCGTGCCTGCCCTCCAACTCGATGACGGGCAGATCCTCACCGAAGCGGCAGTCATACTTCAGTATCTCGCCGACCAGACCCCGGAGTCCGGCTTGGTGCCCGGAGCCGGGACCATGGAGCGCTACCGTCTGATGGAGTGGATGAACTTCTTGACCTCCGAGGTCCACAAGCCCTTCGGCCCGCTCTTCAACCCAAAAGTCACGGGAGAATGGAAAGAAAACCAGATGAATTTGCTAAGCAGCAGGTTCGACTATCTGACAGAGAGCCTCGAAGGCAAGCAGTTCCTGATGGGCGACAGGTTCAGCGTGGCGGATGCCTACCTCTTCACGATACTCAACTGGTGCAACTTTCTGGAAATCGATCTGGGGAAGTGGCCAACGCTCAAGGGCTACATGGACCGTATGACCGCTCGTCCAGAGGTGAGGGAAACGATGAAGGCGGAAGGGCTGATCAAATAAGCGGAATAGATCACCTCTTGTCGGTGGGAAGGCCGACTTTTGACGATTGTGGTTTGCTATTTAGAATAATTGCTTGAATCCTGCGTAAAGAAATCCATACCTCAAGAACTTTCCAATCGTTATCCAAACGATGACATTGAACACATTGGACTTTGAAGCGCCAAGGGCCGCTGGGAAAAAATCTCCAACGACAGGAAGCCAAGACATAAAGGCAAACAATTTCTCATGCCTCTTCACCTTATCCAGCCATTTCTCTACTTTATCTCTTTGAATTTTGAAGTGTTTCTCAAGAATGAGCCAGTTGCCTACAAGACCCAGGTAATAACTGGTCATACTCCCTAAAGCATTTCCAATCGTGGCAAATACCAATAGTCCAAAAGCCTCATGTCCTTGGTGCAACAAGGCCACAAAAAGGACCTCGGAACTTCCCGGCAAGAGCGTTGCCGAAGTGAAAGCCGATAAGAATATTGAGATGAGAGTCGTCAATGGCC
>CAZSUQ010000043.1:0-14578 GCA_964609935.1 uncultured Thermodesulfobacteriota bacterium
CCCCCCCCCCCCCCCCCCCCCCCCCCCCCCCCCCCCCCCCCCCCCCCCGGCCGGGGCACACGGCTCTTTCCGCTGACACTGGAGCGGGCCAAGCCCGCCGTGAGCTTTGCCGGCAAGTACCGGCTCATCGACATTCCCATCTCCAACTGCATCAACTCAGGCATGAAGAACGTCTTTGTCCTGACCCAGTTCCTTTCCGCAAGCCTGCACCGGCACATCATGCAGACCTATCAGTTCGACACCTTCAGCGGCGGCTTCATCGACATCCTGGCCGCTGAGCAGACACCGCAGGGCTCGGACTGGTTCATGGGAACCGCGGACGCGGTTCGTGCCACCCTCAACCATACCTCGTACTATCACTCGGATCAGATGCTCATCCTGAGCGGCGACCACCTGTACAGGATGGACTATGCCGAGCTGATCCGGTTCCACAGGGAATCCGGGGCCGACATCACGCTGTGCGTCCATCCGGTGGCAAGGGAAGAGGCGCCGAGGATGGGGCTGCTCGGCGTGAACGAGGACGGGTTGGTGGAGGAGTTCGTGGAAAAGCCTTCCGATCCGGACGTCCTGGAGCGCTTTCGTGCGCCGGAGAGCCTTTTCCCCTCTGCCGGGCCGGAGGAGCGCTACCTGGCCTCCATGGGCATCTACGTGTTCGAGCCGGACGTCCTCCTGGAGGCCCTCACCGACAGGAGCAAGACCGACTTCGGAAAGGAGATCATCCCGGCCGCACTCGGCAACTACCGCATGATGGCCTACTCCTTTGACGGCTACTGGATGGACATAGGAACCATTGCCTCTTTTTACGAGGCCAACATCTCCCTGGCTCAACCGGACCCTCCTTTCAAGCTGTACCGACCACGCTGGCCCTTCTACACGCGCACGCGTTCCCTCCCGCCGAACCGCATCATCCACTCCGAGATCCGCGACAGCCTTCTGGCCGAGGGCTCGGACCTCAACGGGGCCAGGATCTCGGATTCCGTTGTGGGTGTTCGCAGCATGATCCGGGAGGGGACGACCCTCAAGGGTGTGGTCATGCTGGGAGCGGATTTCTACGAGAGCGAGGAGGTCCTCACGAGCTGGGAGAGGCCGGACAAGGGCCTGCCGGACCTTGGGATCGGGAAGAACTGCTTCATCGAACGGGCGATCATCGACAAGAACGCGCGGATCGGCGACGGGGTGAGCATTCGGGCAAAGCCCGATGACAGGAACTACGAGGGAGAGGATTACTGGATCCGGGACGGGATTACCATCATTCCAAAGGGCAAGGTCATCGAGTCCGGCAGAGAGATTTGATCCTTCCAGTGAGACAGAAGGCGGATCAACCAGCCGGGCCGCCGGCTCCCGGCACGAAAGAACCCCCGAACAGGCTCATGAGCAGGGCAAGGACGAACAGCTGGACAAGCCATCCGATGGCGCAGACCCCCACGGCCCGCATGGTGCTCGTGTAGTTCAAGGCCACCCGCACCGCGATGATCATGCCCACCAGCATCCAGATGGACGCCAGAAAAAGGAGAAACAGGCTGGCTCCCGGGATGACACCCAGGATCCGGATGATTCCAGGGGTGCTGGAAAAGCCGATGGTTCGAAGCAACTCGCCGTAATCGGCCTTTGTCTGGGGTTCGGGCAGAATGCGCGTGCCGATGAAAAAGGTGAGAAAGGCCCAGACGAACCAGCCTGCCAGGGCCAGGGCCGTTCCGAGCAGGATGATCTCCAGCCCCACATCGGCCGTGCCCGCACCCCCCACACCTGCCGCCAGGCTGGAAAGGATCACGACTCCCATGGCCTGGGGCACCGCGCTCCTGTCTTCCTGCACCTCCTTGTACAGGGAGACATCGAGCTTGGCCGCCCGGAGCATCCGGTTCAGGTACGTGTCCGGTTCCGGCCCTTCCATTCTCTGAATCGGTTCTTCCATAGAAAGATTATTCTCAAAAAATCTTGTTTGAGTCAATCCAACCGGCATGGTACTAATGGGATGTCCCCACAACCCCTGTCGAGGATCGAGTCATGAAAGCACGGAAGTTTGTATCTATTCCTCTCTTGTTTGTCCTGTTGCTGGCCGGGCCGTCCGCGCTGATGGCGGAGCCGGACGTGGACACGGAGATCTTCCTTTACAACGGGACCCTGACCCGGCTCACCGACAATCGCTACGAGGACAACCCGCCGAGGATCAACGACAGCGGCTGGGCTGTCTGGTCCGCACGCTATGAATACGAGTCGGGCCGCAAGGTTTACGAGATCTTCCTGTACAACGGCGCTACCGTGACAAAGCTGACGGACAACAGCAACTTTGATCAGGACCCGTGGATCAATGCCGGCGGGAAGGTGGTGTGGCGGGGTTACGACGGCACGGACGGGGAGATCTTCCTCTACAACGGCACGTCCATCCAGCAGCTTTCGAACAACAGTGTCCACGACGAGAACCCCCAAATCAATGACAACGACGTGGTGGTCTGGGAGACACGTGACGGCTCGGACTCCGACATCGTCGTGTACAACGGGGAGAAGACGGCCCAGATCACGAACAATGATCTGCCTGACGAGCACCCGCAGGTGAACAACAGCGGGACCGTGGCGTGGCGCGGATTCGACGGCACGGACAACGAGATCTTCGTGTACAACGGGAAATCCACCACGCAGATCACGAACAATACACGGGACGACGGGTACCCGAAGATCAGCAACAACGGGTTCGTGGTGTGGGAAGGCTGGGACGGCGCGGACTACGAGATCTTTCTGTACAACGGCACCGGCATCGTCCAGGTGACGGACAATGCGCACGATGACAACGCTCCGCAGATCAATGACAGCGGCAAGGTGGTCTGGTGCGGGTTCGACGGCTCGGACAAGGAGATCTTTCTCTATGACGGCGTTGTCACCAAGCAGCTCTCGGACAATGACGTTCTGGACGAATACCCGCAGATCAACAACACGGGCTGGGTCGTGTGGTACGGAGCCGTGGGGGAAGAGGACCGGGACATGTTCCTTTACAACGGAACGAGCACCATACAGATCAAAAACAAGGACTTTTACGACTGGTTCCCGCAGATCAACGGTAGCGGCATGCTGGCCTGGCAGGGGCGCATCCTTCCCAAGCCCCCGCCGTGGGAGCTTGCCACGGTCAGGGGTCAGGCGCCTTCCTCATCTGCCGCCTTGAACGGCATGTTCCTCCTCCTGTTCCCTGTGGCCTTCCTTCTCTTCCTGAAAGCACGCAAGAGGAAATAGGCAGGGACAACTCTCCAGGCGGCCGGCCGGGGCACCTGCAAGGAAAAGGATGCCTTCCCCGGGGCGAACGGTCCGTCCTCAGTAGCCCCAGTTGGACGCGTCACGGATGATGGAGCAGTCCACGGGCACGGCAAGGGATTCGTTGTAATAGGGGGAAGCGCACATCTGGAGGAACGCGGTCATGTCCTCGAAGGCCACCCGGGTTCCCGGGCGGTACGAGCGACGACCGTCGGGCACGGAGTCGGCCCACAGGTCCCAGTCTTCATAGTTGTTCCACACCTCCATGGCCTGGTCGTAATGCTGGTGGATGAAGCGGACTTCCCTGGACGTGAGGGGCATCCCGCTGGCCGCATACTTCACCAGGTTCCCTGCAAGGTCGCCGTTGAATCTCTCCTGCTGGTTTGGATCCTCGAAAAAGCCCTCGGTCTTTTCCATCTCCGAGTCGCTCCTCTCGATCAGTCCCACAAGATGATTGTATGCGATGTCGTTGTTGTAGGTGTTCAGGCTGTGAAGGATGGCGGACATGTGAAAGTTTCGGATGATGTCGTAGTTGTAGATGTGTCTGGAGGTGGCAATGAATTCATACAGGGGGGAGATCCCGTTGCCGCAATCGATGTCAGCGGGTTCCCCATAGGCGAAGACCTGTGAGGTGAGCATGGGGGTGCACTCGGTATCCTCTCCGTAGAAGACAAAGCTGGCCAGATCGATTCCCGGGACCCAGATGGTCCCGCCGTGGTCCACGGACCGGATCAGGAACCCCTGGTCCGTGATGTCCTTGGCAAAGCGCTTCAGGTCGTTGTAGGCCCCGGCAACACCGGCGGCCATCTGGGGGTCGCTGAAGATGTTCAGCTCGTGTGCAATCAGGCCCGCGGCCCGGAAGAGGTGGCAGACGTCGTCCTTGGAACGCATGTTCTGGACGAAGACGTCTCCCCAGTAGGGGTTGTCCGGGATGTTCACGAAATGGGTGTTCCAGCGGCGCATGTCCACGATGCGCCAGGAGGCGTAATCCGCGGCGTACCGCCTCCCGTCGTCCAGCACATCCTCGAAGTTGTTGTTGATCAAGGCCCTGGCCATGACGTAACGGTCCTCCTCCGGCACGCTCCGGTTCCACACGCTGCCCATGAACTGGGCGCTCACGCCGCGGCCGAGCTCGTCGGCAAGGAGCCCCAGGCGCTCGTCCCCGGAAAACTTGTAGGCAGCGATCACGTTGGTGAGCAGGACCGGGTTGGGGATCATGATGTTTTCCGCACTCCCTCCCTGCAGGTGACGGAAGGTGACCAGGTCGCCCTCCCTGTAGGGCGCAACCCCTGTCCAGTAAACCGAGTAGTAGGGCCTGCCCTCCGGGTTGTTTCTGGGCCATCCGTAGGTGATGGATCGGAGGTAATTGAAGAAGTCCGCGTTCCTCCATGCCGACACGACACGCTGTGTGAAGGCCGCGATCTCCGCCGGTGTGAGCGGATCACCCGCATCTTCGCGGGGAAGCTCGAAGGGCAGGGAATCCGGGAGCCCATCGCCGGGGTCCTGCGCCTCATTCTGCGCGGGCTGTTTGCCGGTGGAGCAGTGAAAGAGTAGCGGCGTCAGGCAAACGAGGAGAAGAAGCAATGGCTTTCGTGTTCGCATGATCGGTTCCCGAATTGAAAGAGAAGGTTCAACCTGATGGCAACAGCCTGTCTTGCGAAAAGAGCGTAGCCCATTATACAGGACAAGGCCTCCCCGTAAAGCAATAAGAGCATGTACCGTCTTGACGCCGCGGGCATGTTACGAGCGAAGCGCGGCAACCCCCAGGCACAGCATCTGCCTGTACCGGGAGGAGCAGGTGAAACCCGCCAACCCGGCCCTTCAGCCGCCTGCGGTTCTCTCCAAGGCCTTGCGAAGGTAGCGCCCCGTGTGGGACGCGGGATTTTCGGCAAGGACACGGGGGGGGCCCTCTGCCACGATGTGTCCGCCCCCCTCACCGGCTTCAGGCCCCAGGTCGATGACCCAGTCCGCAGCCTTGATCACCTCCAGGTTGTGCTCGATCACCAGAACGGTGTTCCCCGCATCGGTGAGCCGGCCGAGAACTTTAAGGAGATTCTCGATGTCCACGTAATGCAGGCCGGTGGTGGGTTCGTCCAGGATGTAGAGAGTCCTTCCCTTGGCCCACCGGCTCAGTTCCCGGGCCAGCTTCACACGCTGGGCTTCCCCGCCGGAGAGCGTGGTTGCGGGCTGACCCAGCCGGATGTACCCGAGCCCCACCTGGGAGAGAACCTCGAGCCTGCGCACGATCTGGGGGACCGCTTCAAAGAAGCTCAGCGCTTCCGCCACGGTCATCTCCAGCACGTCGGCAATGTTCCTGCCCCGGTAGCGAACCTCCAGGGTCTCCCGGTTGTAGCGTCGGCCCCGGCAGAGATCGCAGGTCACGAAGACATCCGGCAGGAAGTGCATCTCCACCTTGCGGAGCCCTTCGCCCTGGCAGACCTCGCAGCGGCCTCCCTTCACGTTGAAGCTGAAACGCGCCGGTCCGTAGCCTCTTCTGCGGGATTCCGGAAGGTGGGCGAACAGGTCCCTCAGCATGTTGAACAGGCCGGTGTAGGTGGCCGGATTGGAGCGGGGCGATCGGCTCAGGGGCGCCTGGTCAACGGTGATGACCCTGTCGAAAAACTCGATTCCATCCAGGGCGGGCTGTTTCCTGTTCGCCCCAGGGGCCGGAGCGGAGCTCGAACGGGTTCCGTAGAGACGCTGTGTCATGGCGGGAACCAGGGAGTCCAGCACGAGCGAGCTCTTCCCCGAGCCGGAGACCCCCGTGACACAGGTGAACAACCCCACCGGGATCCTTGCCGTGATCTTCTTCAGGTTGTTCCGTTCCGCGCCCTTGATCACGAGCGCGCCCCGCTTCTGCCTTGCGGGCTCCTCCTTTACGGGAACAGCCCTTTTGCCTCCCAGGTACTGGCCGGTGAGTGAATCCGCACAGCGCAGGAGTCCCTTTGTCGTACCGCTGTAGACGACGTGACCTCCATGCACGCCTGCCCCCGGGCCCATGTCGATGACATGGTCGGCAGCGAGGATCGTCTGCTCGTCGTGCTCCACCACCAGGAGGGTGTTTCCCCTGTCGCGCAGCTTGCCGATCAGGTCCAGCAGGCGGCGGGTGTCTCTCGGGTGCAGTCCCAGCGTGGGTTCGTCGAGGATGTAGATGACGCCCACCAGGCCCGACCCGATGTGGGTGGCCAGCTGAATCCTCTGTGCCTCCCCGCCGGAAAGGCTGACGACCTCGCGGTTGATGCTGAGATACTCCAGCCCCAGTTCCTGGAGGAAATCCACTCTCCTGCGAACCTGTTCCAGCGCCTGCTCCAGCACATCCGTGTGAAAGGACGAAAGCTCGAGCCCGCGGAACCATTCTCCAAGCTCCCGAATGCTCCAGGAGGAGATCTCCCCGATGTTCTTCCCCTGGACAAGGACCGAACGGGCCTCCTTTCTCAGGCGCGTTCCCTCGCAGTCCGGGCAGTGCTGGTCCGTCATGTAGGCGCTTATCTCCTGCCGCACCCTGTCGGAATTCGTCTCCCTGTACCGCCTTTCCAGGTTGGGAATGACCCCCTCAAAGGGGCGGAGGACCTCCCTGCGCTGGGTGTCTCCCTCGAAGAGGAAAGGGATCTTTTCCTCCCCTGAACCGTAGAGGACCAGGGCTTGCGCCTTTTTCGACAGCTTTTCAAAGGCCGAATGGAGCGAGAAACCGGCGTGCTTGGCCAGTGCCTCCATGATCTCCCGTGCGTGGACGGTCCATCGCTTCTCCCAGGGGCGGATGGCTCCCTCGGCAACAGGGAGGGAAGGGTTCGGCACAACCAGGCCCGGGTCCACCCTGCGGAGCTTTCCCAGGCCGGAACAGGCGGGGCAGGCACCGTGCGGACTGTTGAAGCCGAAGAGTCTTGGGCCGATCTCCGGAAAGGAGGCGCCGCAGCTGCTGCAGGCAGCGTGTTCACTGAAGATCCATTCCTGCTCGTTTTCCTTTTCCGGCTCCACCCAAGCATTGACCCGTCCCTCGGAGATCCGGGATGCGGTTTCAATGGAATCGGTCAACCGGCTCCGGATGCCGGGCCTCAACACGAGACGGTCCACGATCACATCGATGGAACGCTTCCCGGTCTTTTTCGTAATCGCGGGATCGCCGATCTCCCGCACCTTTCCATCGATCCGGACCCGAAGGAAGCCCTGTCTCTCCAGCTGGTTCAGAAGCTTCTTCGGCGTCGTGCCAAGGGCTTCTGGATGCAGGGGAGCCAGGATGGCCAGACGCGTTCCCTCCGGGAGGTCCAGAACACGGTCCGCCATCTGCTCCAGGCTCTGGGCCTGGATGGGCTTTCCGCAGTCTGTGCAGTGGGGTTCTCCGGCCTTGGCAAACAGGAGCCTGAGCAGGTCGTAGAGCTCGGTGGCCGTACCCACCGTGGAACGCGGGTTCCGGCCGGCCTGTCGCTGGTCGATGTAGACAGCGGGGGGAAGGCCCTCGATGCTGTCAACGGCCGGTTTTCGGATCTGCTGGAGATAGTGCCTTGCCTCGGCGGAGAGACACTCCACGTAGCGCCGGTGACCCTCTGCATAGAGGGTGTCTTTGGCAAGGGAGGACTTGCCGGACCCGCTGGGCCCGGTGATGACAACCACCCGCTCCCGCGGGATGGTCACATCGATCCCCTGGAGATTGTGTTCCCTGGCCCCCTGAACCTTGATTTCGCGTGAGGTCATCTGTGGTTTCAACAACCTCTGAAAGAATGGACTTGTTCAATAAACTTAGAGGAACACCTCGATATGGGCGTTCTTGCGGAGGTTCATTCTCCAGTCCTCGAACTTGCGTTCTGCGGACACCTCGTAGAGCTTTTCCCGGATCATCTCCTTCACCTTCTCCAGCGCGCGAGACTCACCCGAGGTCTTCTCTTCCAGCCTGATGAGATGAATGCCCAGTGGTGAACGGATCGGTTCGCTCATCTCGCCCTCGTTGAGGGCCGAGACGGCTCTTTCCATCTCCGGGTTCAGGTCTCCTTTTCGGAAGAATCCAAGCCGTCCGCCTCTTGCAGCCGTTGCGTCTCCGGAGTACTTGAGCGAAGCATCTTCAAAGGGCATTCCATCCAGGATTTCCCTGCGGATCCGGAGGGCCTCCTTGCTGGTCTCTTCAATCTTCTCAGGGGTCGGCTTCGGGGGGAGGGGCAGGAGGATGTGACGGATCTCGAACCCTTCCTTTGTCTGGAACTCCTCCGGGTGATCCAGGTAATACCCCTCGATTTCCGCATCCTTGATATCGATTCGGTTGCTGATCTCCCGGTGGATCAACTTTGCCTTGATGATCTGGTTTCGAATCTGATCCCGGTATTCCTCATAGCGGATCCCGTCTTTGTCCAGGGCCTGCTGAAGCTCCACTTCGCTGATGTTCGCCCTTGACAGCACGTCCTCAATGGCTCGCTTGATCTCTTCCTCCGAGGCCCCGATCCCCATCTCCAACGCATAATCCTCCATGAGCTTCTTGTCGATCAGCTCCTCGAGCACCCTTCGTTCAAGCGCCTTCTTCTCCTGATCCGAGATGGAAGGGCGGTTCTGCATCTGGCTCAGCTGGTGCAGGTAGATCCCCACGGCTTCATCGAGCTCGCTCATGGTGATGACGTTTTCGTTCACCGTTGCAACAACCTGGTCCAGTGTCCTTGCCATGACATGGGAAGGGATGCCGTGCAGGCAGAAGCAGAGCAAAACGATGACGAATGCGGGGACGGCACTACGGCCGCTCTTTTTCAGGTTCATGGTGGAGCTCTCCCGGTGTGTGCAGGGGTTGAATGATGTTCCGGTCGAGAACGACCTCCTTCAGGGTTTCGTTCACCCGGATGTCGGCGCCACGCACTCGCGACTCGACCCATTGCCTGTAGTAAGCTTCCTGTTTCTCGCTCAGGAGTTTTCGAACAATCATGTCCCGGGCCTCTTCAAAAGGGGCCGTATGCGTGGAGGTCTTCTTGCAGACCTTTAACAGGTGATAACCATATCGTGTCTGGATCATGGATGAAACCTTCCCCACGGGCGTGGAAAAGGCCTCTTTTTCCAGCTCCTCAGGGAGCTCCCCCTTCCGGAAAATACCCAGGTCTCC
The DNA here is from genome assembly GCA_964609935.1 of uncultured Thermodesulfobacteriota bacterium. Classification (GTDB taxonomy): domain Bacteria; phylum Desulfobacterota; class DSWW01; order DSWW01; family DSWW01; genus CAYTRL01. Next base: position 9,311 of record CAZSUQ010000043.1, read on the forward strand.
CCCCTGTGCCTTTTCCGGTGCGATGGAGTACTCGCTCGCCAGGGCCGAGAACGCCTCGCCCTTTTTCAGCCTTTTTCGAATGCTCCGGGCCAGCGAGCGGTCCTTGACCACGATCTGCTTGAGGTCCACCGTCTCCGGCAGGAGAAAGGCGTCACTGTTCTCTTCGTAATACGTTCTTGCCTCCTCTTCCGTCACCTCTCCTGCGCCCTTGACCACCTCCCGGAAGAGTTTCTCTATGACCAGGTTCTTCCTGAACCTTCTCATCCACAGCTCGTACCCACGGCCGTGAACCATCAGGCTTTTCCGGAACTCACCGCCCGTGTAGCCTTCCTTGAGGTCCTCCATCCGTTTGTCCAGCTCCTCTTCGGAAACCGCCAGATCCCTTTTCGCTGCCTCCTGAAGCAGGAGCCTCTCCCGTATGAGGTCGCTCATGACCCCCTGCTTCAGAGACTGCATGATGTCCTTTTGCGGTGATGAAGGGTCCGCGACCTCGGTGTAGCGGCTCTTGAACTCGTCCCAGAACTCGGAGAAGGGGATCGATTCGTCATTGACCCAGGCCACAACCCCTTCTGTCTCCTCCTCGTTCCGGCATCCCGGAAAGAAGGCCAGCACACAGAGAAAAGCCGCGCAAAGGGCACGAATTCGGTTCATGATCGACCTTAGGGCTCACGAAAAAATAACTTCCCATTTTCGCATCTCATCTTCGGGCCATCTTCAGCCGTTCCTCAATCGCAAGATCCTCGAAATAGCCGGGCTATTCCTGCGGTCTTGCTCAATCGTCGCGGCTGAACCTGACCCAAATCTGAGCGCGAAACACCGCCCCATCATTAGACCGTTGGCCCTTCCCCCTGCGAAGTTATTTTTCCGTGAGCCCTTGGCTCATCCGGGAGGTTCGAGCGGGGCCAGGAGAAAACCCGATATCGCTCCTTATTATGTCATAAAGCGTGCAGCACGCAACTCACCCCTTGTCCTGGCTTGCAAGAAAGACTACATCCTCTCTTTGATAGGGATCCGGTATCCGTGTAGATGTCCAGTCAGCGCCTCCCCTGTTGTTTGCAGGCCTCTTGCCGATTCGGACAACAACGTCCTCGCCATACCGAACAAGCTGCTCAACGGATTTATCAAATCCCTGTTCTCTGCCGATAGTAAGAAACGAGTTCTAGCAATCAGAATCATCGTTTAGGGGCCTGCGTCTCGAAAGACGGAGCAGAGGCAAGAGGGATAGGAATGGAAGGAAGCAAGACCCAAGATCCGGCCGGTGACATCCATGCGGTACTGAAGGCGTGGCGTACCCGTGCCATCAACCTTGCCCTGATCCTGGTGTCGGCTGTTGGGCTGCCGATCATATGCGTCATTCTGCTTCAGACCGTCCACAGCCCCAAACAATGGCCGGCCCTGCCGGCGTATTCGGCCATCTACCTGATCGTGGTGGGGTTGACGGTTTTTCGGCGAATCGACATCCGCCTGCGGGGCTGGGCACTGGTGCTTCTGGGGTATCTGGCAGGGATCGTGGATCTGGCCCGGGGCGGCCTGGCAATCGACGGGCGGATCTACCTGGTGTCCCTTCCCATTGTGGCCACGATCCTGATCAACGCGCGTTCCGGCTGGATCGCGGCAGCGAGCAGCATGGTTATCTTCAGTATCTTCACGGTTCTTGCCCACCTCGGTCTATTGCGGGACTGGTTCGTTATCGTGGACAATCCGCTTGGACTGGAAAACTGGATCGAGTCCGGCGCCACGATGCTCATGATACTGGGGTGCGTCATGGTGCTGGTTGTAAGCTTCAACAGGCTGCTGCTGTCCACCTTGAAGGGCGAGCGTCTGGCAAAGACAAGGCTGGCCAGGGCCGGTGAGCAGTTGGAGGAGGCCAACCGGACGCTGGAGCAGCGTGTTGCAAGGCGTACCGTGGAGCTGAACCGCGTGACAAGAGAGGCGCAGGAGGCCAGGAGCATAGCCGAAAAGAACGCGGTTGCCGCCAGGGCCGCTTCCCGCGCCAAGAGCGAGTTCCTGGCCAACATGAGCCATGAGATTCGCACGCCCCTGAACGGCGTGATCGGCCTGACCGGGCTTCTTCTGGACACGGACCTGACCCCTGAGCAGAGGGGGTACATGGAGACCGTGCGAAGTTCCGGGGATTCACTTCTTGAAGTCATCAACGACATCCTCGACTTCTCCAAGATCGAGGCGGGCAAGCTTGAGTTCGAGCACATCGCGTTCGACCTGCGCACGTGTCTGGAGGAGACGGGTGAGATGCTGGCTCACAAGGCCCAGGAGAAATGCCTGGAGTTGGCCGTCCTTGTTCACTACGACGTGCCCACCCGGGTCAAGGGCGACCCTGGGCGTTTGCGGCAGACACTCCTCAACCTTGCGGGGAATGCCATCAAATTCACCGAGACGGGCGAGGTCCTGATCCGGGCGAGCCTCGCCGGACTCGACAAGACGCGTGAGATGGTGAAGTTCGAGGTGATCGATACGGGCGTTGGCATACCTGCCGACAAGGTGGAGCACCTCTTCGAGGCCTTCACGCAGGCGGATGCCTCAAACACACGCAAGCACGGTGGTACGGGGCTGGGGCTTGCCATATCGAAGCAGCTCGTGGAGGCCATGAGCGGCCGGCTCCAGGTGGACAGCCGGGAGGGGAAGGGGTCCACCTTCTCCTTTACCGCTGTTTTTGAAAGGCAGCCCGAAGAAGGGAACGCGGGCGAGCCGTTCAAGTGCGCAGAGATCAGAGGCCTTCGCGTATTGATTGTGGACGACACCGCAACGAACCGGCTCGTTTTCCGCGAGCAGTTCAAGGCATGGGGCTGCCTGTGCCAGGAGGCAAACGACGCCTTTCGTGGCCTGGAAATGCTTCGGGCCGCTGCGGATACGCCGGAGCCGTTCCAGCTTGCCCTGATCGACTTTCAAATGCCCGGCATGGACGGCGAACAGCTTGCCGGACAGATCAAGGCCGAAGCGAAGATCGCCCGCATCCCCCTCATCCTGGTGACATCGATTCCACGGCAGGGCGATGCGGAAAGGATGCTCAACGCGGGCTTTGACGCCTACCTGACCAAGCCGGTCAAACAGTCGAAGCTCTACGATGCCATCGCAACGGTCATGGGGCTGCAGCAGTCGGAACACGCTCCGGAGAAGAAGGCCCTTGTCACCGAGCACAGCCTGAAGGAGGCAGAGCAGAGCCGCGTCAGGATCCTGCTTGCCGAGGACAACGTTGTGAACCAGGACGTGGCTGTGCTCATGCTGAAGAAGGCGGGCTACCGATGCGACGTGGCGGTCAACGGGCGGGAGGCCGTGGAGGCGCTCTCACAGACCCCGTACGACCTCGTGTTCATGGACTGCCAGATGCCGGAAATGGACGGATTCGAGGCCACAAGAGAGATCCGCAGACATGAGGGCGAGTCCGTGCATACGCCCATCATCGCCATGACGGCCAATGCCATGAAAGGGGATCGGGATCGGTGCCTGGAAGCCGGCATGGACGACTACCTGAGCAAGCCCGTGACTCCATCCGCACTCAAGGCCATCCTGAAGAAATATCTGACACATGAGAAAGAGGCCGCATCCGGCGGTTCGGTATCGGAGGCCGGGAACGTGACCCCGTTGAAGGCACGCCGCGACCAGGAAGCAGCCTGAAGAAGCTCGCCTTTCTTCCTGAACCCTCCATCAAAAACGGATGCCGATCATCCAATGATCCGCATGGCCTCCACCGGCAGGCATTTCAAGTTTGTTCTTTCACTTTACCCTTCTCGAGCCAGGCCAGGATCTCCTCGATGTTCTTCAACTGTTCATCCGTGTCCGAAGCGGAAAAGCGGACCAGCAGGCGGTCGTCCGGGAAGAGCCGGAGCCGCTCGGGCTCCCGGGCCGCCCACTCCAGGACCTGCTCCACCGATACGGCCGTGTGGGAAGCAAAGGAGAGGAGCAGGCCCTCTTCGGCCAGGCGTGCCTCCTTGATCTTCAGGTTGCGCAGACGGACCTTCACCTGCATGAGGCTGATCAGGGTCCGGGCCTCATGGGGAAGGGGGCCGTAGCGGTCCAGGATCTCGGAGCGGAGTTGCTCCACGTCCCCGTGATCCGTTGCCGTGGCAAGCCGCCTGTACAGGGAGAGCCTCTGGGTGGAGTCCTCGATGTACTGCCCCGGCAGGAGGGCCGGCATTTCAAAGTGGATCTCCGGGTCCACCTCTTCCGCCACCTCTTCGCCCTTGAGCTCACGGATGGCCTTTTCAAGGAGGTCCATGTAAAGGTCATAGCCCACGGCACGGATCTGCCCGGACTGGGATGTCCCGACAAGGTTTCCGGCGCCCCGGATCTCCATGTCGTAGCGCGCGATCCGGAACCCGCTTCCCAGCTCGGTGAACTCGTAGAGGGCCTCGAGCCTCTTTCTTGCATCGTCGGAAAGGGAGTCCATGTCCGGCGCGATGAGGTAGGCATAGGCCTGCCGCTCCGAACGGCCCACGCGACCCCGAAGCTGGTAGAGCTGGGCAAGACCGAACCTGTCCGCGCGATTCACCAGGAGCGTGTTGGCATTGGGGATGTCCATGCCGCTCTCGATGATGGTTGTGCAGACCAGGATGTCGTGGCGCCCCTGCACGAACTCCAGCATCACCCGTTCCAGCGCCTTTTCGGACATCTGGCCGTGTCCGATGGCGATCCGGGCCTCGGGCACGATCTGCCTGACCTTGTCCGCAATGGCCTCGATGTCCGAGACACGGTTGTGAACGAAGAAGGCCTGTCCGTTGCGCGCAAGCTCCTGGGTCAAGGCCCTCCGGATGATCTCCGTGTCAAAGGGGACGATGTAGGTTTCAATGGCATGGCGGTCCTGGGGCGGGGTGCTGATGGTGCTCATGTCCCTCAGGCCCAGCAGGGACATCTGGAGCGTGCGCGGAATGGGCGTGGCCGAGAGGGTGAGCACGTCCACCTCTGTACGCAGCTTTTTCAGGGCCTCTTTGTGCCGCACGCCGAAGCGCTGCTCTTCATCCAGGATCAAAAGGCCCAGCCCCCGGAACTTCACGTCCTTTTGCAGCAGGCGGTGCGTTCCGATGATGATGTCCACCTTCCCGTCGGCCAGGGCTTCAAGGATGGTGCGCTGTTCCCTGGCGGACCGGAACCGGCTCAGCATCTGGATCTCCACCGGGTCGCTCCGGAACCGGCTCAGGAAGTTCCCGTAGTGCTGCTGGGCCAGGATCGTTGTGGGCACGAGCACGGCCACCTGCTTCCCGTCCATCACCGCCTTGTAGGCCCCGCGGATGGCCACCTCGGTCTTGCCGTAGC
>CAZSUQ010000044.1:0-14468 GCA_964609935.1 uncultured Thermodesulfobacteriota bacterium
CTGTCGAGCCAACCTAAGAGAAAACGATTCTGTTGTTGGCGAAAAAGAGCATAAGGAAATAAAGGTTTATGTGTCAACAGAAGAGCCACTGAATCCTTGTCGCGAGAGTAGTGGTGTGGATTGAATAACTCTATGGGTGAAAGAATACGGGTGATATTTTGTATCGTGCCAATGTCTTACCCTCTCAGCGGTTCTCTGGAGTTTCATGTAATTCCTTAAAAAGCTTACCAGCTTGGTCTACTTTTCATGTTTCGTCCAGATCTCGCCCTTCAATCCTTCGGCAGCGAATTAAAGGTATATCAGGCACTTGATATTCCTATTTTTATTAGGTTTCGAATCGAGATCTTGTCCAATTCAGAGGTAAGCATGAAGGCCCCTGCTTTTTTCCCAGGGAAACACGTTCAGCGGTAGTTAAAGGGATTTCATTTGTGCGGCAGCAGGACCTGTGTCGAGGTAACCATCTGATTTTGCTGTAAAACCAAGGTTGCCCGAAAGTTCTTACAGCCGCACGTTGTGGGGAGCCAGAACATCCCGCCCACGAACTTCCGTGGGCTTGCAGGTTAACCGAAGCCCCGAGGCAACCCCTCGGGGCTTCCTGCTTTTTGGCCAGTCTTCGCGGGTGTTTACGCGCTCGCAGTCCTCACTGTCGCTCTCCACGACCATTGCCAGAGATCACGAAGGTCGTCGCCGGTGGCCAACCTTCGGCCAAGAACGCTCTCTGGAGGGCGTATCGGGGAGAGATCACCAGAGAGCGGTTAACGTCCAGAGAGCGCGGTTAACAGGAAAGGCCGCTTTCCTGTTGACTGCAGCGACCAGAAAGGAATGTCAGCGGATCGAGTTTGAAATAAGTTGACACGTCCTCTGAGAAAACCCCGGACGAGTACCGGGAAAAGGAGGGATGTGATGGCATTTTGGAGAAAAAAGCCAAAGAGTAAAGCATTGATTTATGTCAAGGGATTCAGCCTCTGTTTCGGATAAAGTCAAAGGGGAAGAACGGTTGCATGGGGAGGCGGAGGCGTTAATCTATGTGCTGCCCTTGGTCTCTGGGAGCGAATAAAGTAAACATTTACAATGGGTTGTATTTTGTCGACAATATATTTAATTGTATCTTGGAGGTGGTAAAGTGGAAGATTGTTCATGCTGTGGAAATGCCACGGCGGGGCCCTTTGCTGAAAGAAAGGAACCTGTATAGTTTGTCTGTCGGGCGCATGAAAGACCAATCTATTCCAGGCGGAGGGCTTGAGACATACTGCCAGGGATGTGGGAAACGGTTTGTTCTTAAGACGTATGCAGGCAAATGTCCTGAATGTGGTGGTGTCCATGCCGTATCTCCCCCGCGGAGTATTAACCATGAAAACATCCGGTTTTCAGGTGTCGGTTATGTTCCGGAGTGATAAAGCGTTCATCCTGGTTTTACGTGTTTGAGGAAGCAGACCACGAAGACGTGTGACGGACCTTCAAGGAGATTAGAAGGTGGTACTGACCAAGGGCCTTTATGATCCAAGCTATGAGCACGACGGTTGCGGCGTCGGGTTCGTAGTCAACATCCAGGGGGCAAAATCCCACGAAATCATTTCAAGCGGGATTGAGGTTCTGGCGAATCTGCTTCACCGAGGCGCAACAGGCGGTGACCTGGCAACGGGTGATGGCGCCGGGATCATGATTCAAATCCCTGACACATTTCTGCGGCGTGCGTGCCAACGCATGGGCGTTACGCTGCCTTCATTGGGAAGCTATGGCGTTGGCATGGTGTTCATGCCGCAGGAGGCTGAAGCCGGGAAAGGATGCCGGAGGATCGTTGAAGAAACCGTCGCTGATGAGGGCCTTGATCTTCTGGGATGGCGTGAGGTGCCGGTGAACCCTTCCGTACTGGGTGAAGCGGCCAGGGCATCGCAACCCCCGATCATCCAGTGTTTTCTTGACGGACGAGGGCTGAGTGGCGCCGCTTTGGAGCGAAAGCTCTACATCGCCCGAAAGGTCATAGGGAAACGGGTTGAAAAGTCCCTGGGTCTAGGTGACGATTTTTACGTGCCCAGTTTGTCAAGCCGGACGCTCGTCTACAAGGGATTGATGATGGGCAACCAGTTGTCCGAGTTCTATCCGGATCTTCATGATCCGGACCTCCTCAGCGCGATCGCGGTCGTACACCAGAGATACAGCACCAACACCTTTCCTTCATGGAAACTGGCACAACCGTTCAGATGCCTGGCACATAACGGAGAGATCAATACGCTTCGCGGCAACAAGAACCAGATCGCATCACGTGAGAGATCTCTGATTTCCGATCTTTTCGGCAGTGACATAGAGAAGATAAAACCGATCATTGACGCGGGCGGCAGTGATTCCGCGTGCCTGGACAACGTCCTGGAGCTGTTGATTTCAGCAGGACGGGACCTGCCACATGCCATGATGATGCTCATTCCTCAGGCATGGGGTACAAAGTATCCCATCGGCCCAGACCTCAGGGGGTTTTTCGAGTACCACGCCGGCATGATGGAGCCGTGGGACGGCCCGGCTGCGGTTGCGTTCACGGATGGAACAGTGGTGGGGGCCCTTCTGGATCGTAACGGCCTGCGCCCCTGCCGCTACACAATCACCAAGGATGGGTTCATGGTCATGGCGTCGGAGACCGGTGTGCTTCCGTTCTTACCGGAAGAGATCGCAGAGAGAGGGGCCTTGAGACCCGGCGAAATGATTCTTGTGGACCTTGACAGGAAACGTGTCCTCAAGAACAAGGAAATCAAGATAAGCTACGCCCGGAAACAGCCTTACCGACGATGGGTCGACGAGAACAAGATTGCCCTGCGAGGTCTCTTCGGTGACGTGGCCCCTGTCACCTCCGACCTTGACAGACTCCTTTTTCGTCAGAAACTCTTCGGGTATTCCAGAGAGGACCTGAATATCGTCCTGTCGGCAATGGCCGCAACGGGAAACGAGCCTGTTGGTTCCATGGGATGTGATATCCCCTTGGCGGTTCTCTCCGAGAAGCCTCAGCTGCTCTACTCTTATTTCAAACAGCTCTTCGCACAGATAACGAATCCTGCCATCGACCCGATACGCGAGGAGTTGGTGATGTCGTTGATGACCTTCATGGGCAACCCCGGGAACATCCTGTCCGAAATTCCCCAACACAGCAGGCTCATCAAGCTCATGCACCCGATTCTCTCGAATGAGGATCTCGAAAGGATAGAATCCTTCAAGCTCGGGCGCTTTCAAGCCACCACCCTGCAGATGTCATTTCCATCTGGCGGTGGCGCCGAGGAACTTGAGAAGGCGGTGAATCGGCTATGTGGCGACGCAGAAACAGCTGTTACCAAAGGCAACGCACTGATCATCCTGAGCGACAGGGATTTACCGGGGCATCTTGCGCCCATCCCGGCGCTCCTCGCCGTTTCGGCTGTGAATAGGCACCTATCCCTCAAGGGCCTGCGAACGAGCACCGGCATTATCGTGGAGACAGGGGAAGCCAGGGAGGTCCATCATATGGCCCTGCTCCTGGGGTACGGTGCAACGGTCATCAATCCTTATCTGGCTTTTGAGTCGATTGCCGATATGGTAATGAGAAATGTCCTGGGCAGGAAGGTATCCATTGCCGAGGCGATCGAGAATTACATTGCCGCCTTGTGCAAGGGACTTCTCAAGATCATGTCAAAGATGGGCATCTCCACACTGCGGAGCTACAGAAATGCCCAGGTCTTTGAAGCAGTCGGTCTGAACAGTGAACTGGTAGAAGCGTATTTCCCGGGAACCGCCTCCCGTATCGAAGGCATCGGCCAAGAGGAGATCGCGGCAGAAGTCAAAATGCGCCATCAAGACGCCCACAACAAGGCACCGAACACTCCTTCCGTCCTGCCCTTCGGTGGCCGGTTCAGGTATCGCAAGGACGGGGAAAGGCATCTATGGACCCCTGATGCCATCAGCAGGCTACAACGGGCCACAAGGCAGAACGATCGGGGTCTTTACAGGGAGTATGCGCGGCTGATCAATGAGCAGACAAAGAACATTTACACGTTGCGAGGTATGTTCAAGTTCAAGAAGACCAACCCTGTGCCGCTGGATGAGGTCGAACCGGCCTCGAAGATCATGAAGCGATTTGCGGTCTCCGCCATGTCCTTTGGATCTATCAGCAGGGAGGCCCACGAGACACTTGCCATTGCCATGAACCGTATAGGCGCCATGAGCAACAGCGGAGAAGGCGGGGAGGACCCGGAGCGCTACAAGCCCCTGCCGAACGGGGACAGCAGGTGCAGTACCGTGAAGCAGGTGGCAAGCGGCCGCTTTGGCGTGACCATCGAGTACCTGGTCAACGCGCGCGAGCTTCAAATAAAGATCGCCCAGGGCGCCAAGCCGGGCGAAGGCGGACAACTTCCCGGACACAAAGTCAACGATGAGATCGCCAGGGTGCGAAACTCAACACCCGGTGTCACCCTGATTTCCCCCCCACCACACCACGATATCTATTCTATCGAGGACATCAAACAACTTGTCTTTGATTTGAGGAACGCCAATCCGCGCGCACGTGTTTCCGTGAAACTTGTCTCGGAAGTGGGTGTCGGCACTGTGGCGGCCGGCGTGTCAAAAGCACGGGCCGACATGGTTCTAATCAGCGGGTATGACGGTGGGACCGGAGCGTCCCCCCTTTCCTCCATTCAGCACGCAGGGGTTCCCTGGGAGTTGGGGATTGCGGAAACCCAGCAGACCCTGGTACTCAACGATCTGCGCAGCCGGATTCGGGTACAGGCCGACGGACAGATGAAGACCGGCCGCGATATCATCATTGCTGCGTTGCTGGGTGCCGAGGAGTTCGGGTTTGCCACCGCTCCTCTGGTTGTCTGCGGTTGCGTGATGATGAGAAAGTGCAATGAAAACATCTGTCCGGTTGGGATTGCCACGCAAGATTCGGAATTGCGAAAACGCTTCTTAGGCAGGCCCGAATATGTCGTAAACTTCTTCAGGTACGTAGCGGAAGAAGCAAGGGAATACATGGCCCAATTGGGATTTCGCAAGATGGACGATCTCATCGGACGATCGCATCTGCTTGAAACGAACGAGGCCGTTGACTTCTGGAAAGCCCGGGGACTGGACTTCTCCAGGATCTTCCAAGGCGCAAGGGCGGATGAAACCGTTGTCCTGCGCTGTACGGAGAACCAGGATCCAGGCATGGACGATATCCTTGACAATACGCTCATCGAGTTGGCTCGTGATGCGCTCGAGAAGAAGAAACCCGTCAAGATGGAACTTCCGATCCGCAACATAAACCTGGCAACAGGTACGATGCTTTCAGGAGAGATTGCCAGACGCTACGGCAGTGAAGGCCTGCCGGAGGACACGATCCGATGCACATTCAGGGGCTCTGCGGGCCAGAGTTTCGGTGCATTCTGCGCCCATGGCCTGACCATGACGCTTGAAGGGGATACGAACGATTATCTTGCCAAGGGGCTTTCGGGCGCCAAGATCATCGTCAAGCAGCCGGATGGAGCAGCGTTCGACCCATCAGAGAACATCATCTGCGGCAATGTTATTCTTTATGGAGCCACAGCAGGCGAACTCTATGTCTATGGCAGGGTCGGCGAACGCTTTGCCATCAGGAACAGCGGAGCCTATGCCGTTGTTGAAGGCGTGGGAGATCATGGATGCGAATACATGACCGGTGGGCGAATCGTCGTTCTTGGCGAGACCGGAGTCAATTTTGCCGCGGGCATGAGCGGTGGAATCGCATATCTGTATGATCCGGATGGAGCCATAGATGGCCGGTGCAATCTCACGATGGTCGATCTCGAACAAGTCGTCGATGCCGTAGACATCAAGGAATTGAGATGCATGATGGAGAAGCATCTCCACTATACCGGCAGCAAGAAGGCGGAATACATTCTTGACAACTGGACATCATGTCTTCCTTCTTTCGTAAAGGTCTTCCCCATGGAATACCGGCGCGTGCTGGGTCAGATGATGAAGGAGGACGAGGCCACAGAACGGAAAGAGATCGTCCACAGGTAAGAACAGGTAACCGAATGTCAGGAATCCGTTTGGGTGGCCTTTGGGAATGTCCGAATCGGGTTATGCCCGATCTCTGATAACAGGAGACCCATTACGGATAACCGAGGGTGAGGGCGTTATGGCCAAGACAGGTGGCTTTCTTGAATACGGACGAAAGGATCCTCCCTATCGCCCCAGGGATGAGAGGACCCGTGACCATAAGGCAGTTGAACTGCGGCTCAGCAGAGAAGATATACAAGAGCAATCCGCACGCTGTATGGAGTGCGGCACACCCTTCTGTCACGGCTCCGGATGTCCTTTGGGGAACCATATCCCTGAACTGAATGACCTTGCCTACCAAGGGCGCTGGCAGGAAGCAGCTGATTTGTTGCTGGCCACGAGCAACTTCCCGGAATTCACGGCACGGTTGTGTCCGGCCCTGTGCGAGGCATCCTGTGTTCTCGGGATCAACGAGGACCCTATTACCGTCCGGCAGATTGAGCTGGAGATCGTCGAGAGGGCTTTCGATCAGGGATTTATCAACCCGAATCCCCCTGCAAACAGGCTCGATCGACGCACGGCCGTGATCGGCTCGGGTCCTGCGGGGCTGGCGGTTGCCGACTCCTTGAACAAGGCAGGCTGCCATGTTGTCGTGTTCGGCGAGGGCGAGAAGCCCGGCGGGATCTTGCGATACGGGATTCCTGATTTCAAACTGGAGAAATGGGTGATCGACCGCAGGGTCGACCTGATGAGGCAGGAAGGGGTTGTCTTTGAAATGGGCGTCACCAGTGGGGAGGACATCTCGTATCGATATCTTCGTGACCGGTTCGATGCGATCTGCTTGTGCAGTGGAGCACGGCAGCCGCGTGACATTGATGTTCCGGGGAGGGAGTTGAAAGGAATCCATTTCGCAATGGAGTTTCTTGTCTGTCAGAACCTGAAGAACGCGGACGAACCCGTCAACCCGGACGACGACATAAACGCCGAAGGCAAGTCCGTGGTGGTTATCGGCGGTGGGGACACGGGCTCGGACTGTCTCGGTACTGCTATTCGACAAGGGGCGAAAAAGGTCTGCCAGTTTGAGATTCTGCCGAAGCCGCCTGAATCCAGGCCGGACAGCACCCCATGGCCTGCCTGGCCGAACATCCTGCGGGAATCAAGCAGCCACAAGGAAGGTGGCGAACGACACTGGAGCGTGAGAACAAAGGAATTTCTTGGGAAGGACGGTCGTCTCGTCGGCCTGAAATACGCAGAAATGGAGTGGCTTGAGGATGAAGACGGACGAATGAATATGAAAGAGAAAGACGGCACGGAATCCGAGTTCGAGACCGATCTCGTCTTGCTTGCCATGGGGTTTGCCGGGCCGAGCAGGAACAAGATGCTTGAGGATCTGGATATCGAGCGTGACGAGCGCGGAAATATCAAGATCGACAAGGATCACATGACAAGCGTAGAGGGCGTATTCGCCGCCGGCGATATGGCCAGTGGGCAGTCGCTTGTCGTCAGGGCCATCGCCGACGGTCGTGAAGCGGCTCAAGGAATCTTCGATTATCTCACATTCAAATCTCCACGTTCATGAACACCGGAGACACCATGTCAGAGCTACCCGCCGATATCGTGAAGATCCGTTTCCCGATCAAGGAGAGGTGGACGGGTCGACCGGATCTCCGAATGCATTGCATATCGCTATCAAAAAGCACCTATGGAAAACCCGCCTCGGAATATTTCAGATCCCGGATGTGCTTCCGTCCGATCCGGTCCCGAATCTTCCAACCTTCCGCTGCTCTCGCGACGAAGTTTCATGCAATATGCGGGCGAGCCACATGATTCAGTCTTTTACTCGGAGAAGACACGGTGAGGTGGGACGAAACCGATCTCTTTTGTAAGGATCTGCCGACAACCCCTCAACAGGGGATCGAAAAGATCCTCGTTACCGGAGCCACGGGATACATCGGAGGCCGGCTGGTTCCTGAGTTGTTGAATCGAGGGTACAAGGTCAGGGTGATGCTGAGGGGGGGAGACACCGCCGACCAAGAGAGTACCTGGCAAGGGGCCGAGGCCGTCATTGCGGATGCCCTGGATTTGGAGAGTGTACGAAGAGCCCTGCACGGGATCCATACAGCTTACTATCTCATCCACTCCTTGCTTCTTGGGCAGAAGGAGTTCGAATCAGCGGACCTCCATTCTGCGGTCAATTTCAGGAAGGCGAGCGAAGAAAACCAGGTGGGACGAATCATCTATCTCGGCGGGTTGGGAGACATCCGGGCGCCCCTGTCTCCCCACCTCAGAAGCCGAATCCGTGTGGCAGACGAACTCACCGCGGGGAGCGTCCCCACGACCATCCTCCGGGCCGCCGTCATCATCGGATCGGGAAGCGCCTCTTATGAAATCATCGAACACCTTGTAAAAAACAGCCCGATTTTCTTTATCCCTCTATGGGCAAAGACACGGTGCCAGCCCATCGCTATCCGGGATGTGATCAAGTATCTCGTGGGCGTGCTGGAAGCGCCCGAGACTTCTGGGAAATCCTTCGACATCGGAGGGCCGGACATCCTGAGCTATGAAAGGTTGCTGCGGGGCCTTGCAGATGTTCACGGCAAGAGAAGGCTTTTTCTTCCGTCACTCATCTCCAACTTGAAGCTTTACGGTTATTTCGCAAGCCTGTTGACCCCGGTACCTGCCCCCATGAGCATGAGTCTCCTGGAGGGGTGCTCCACCGAGGTCATCTGCCAGAACGACGATATCCACCGATATGTTCCGTTTCAACCGATCGGTTACAAGGAGGCGGTCCTGAGAGCCCTGTCCCGTGAGGAGAGGGACAGGGTTTATACGCGGTGGTCCGATGCATACCCACCGGCTCATGAGCTTGCCATCAAGCTGCACGAGCTCGAAGAGCCTCCCAACTATACGGGTGAATATTCACTCCTCACGGCAAAGAGCGCTTCCACCCTCTTTCCCTACATCTGCAGGGTCGGGGGCAAGGAAGGCTGGTTCAACAGCAATTTCCTGTGGAGACTCCGGGGTGTGCTCGACCGGGTCCTCATGGGCGTTGGAACCTTGCGTGGAAGGAGGAGTTCCTCCAGCCTGATGATCAACGATGTGATCGACTTCTGGCGTGTGGAGAATCTCAAACAGGATGAAATGCTTTTGTTGCGTGCGGAAATGAAGCTGCCGGGCAGAGCATGGCTGGAATTCAGGATCGACAGGGAAGGGGAGAAGAACCGCCTGTCCGTAAAGGCATTTTTTCAGACCCGCAGCATCTTCGGAAAGGCCTACTGGTATGCGTTTCTTCCGTTTCACATTTTCATCTTCCGCGACCTGATCAGTCAGATTGAAAAGAAAGCTCAACCCGAGTAAATAAAGAGTTCGGTTCAGATCTCAACCAAGTGCCTTCTCCATGCGTATAGGATCCATTTGCATACATTACCTGACTGAAAGGATATCCTTAAAAGCTAAAAAGGTTGAAAATCTTCAATAGAAAAATCCGGCTGCAGAAGGGGACCCATTATGGCGGAGAAGAAACATGGTTTTCAAACAAGATCCGTTCACGAGGGACGAGGCTACTCGGAGTTCACGGGCGCGGTCATGCCCCCCGTCTATCTGACCTCCACCTTCGCGTCTGGGAACCCAGGGGGCTTCGATTACACGAGATCGGGCAATCCCAACTTTCGACTCCTGGAACGCACCCTCGAGGCACTTGAGGAGGCGACCTTTGCGACTTGCTTTGCCAGCGGTGTCTCAGCCATAACAGCGGTCGTGTCCACCCTGCAAAGCGGCGATCATGTCGTCGCTGAGGAAAACGTCTATGGTTGCACCTTTCGGCTTTTTGATCGCGTGTTCCGGAAATTCGGTGTCGACATTTCTTATTTTGATTTCAGCGATTCCACCAACTGGGAGCAGATTCGCCGCCTTGAGCCAGCCCTGGTCTGGCTCGAAAGCCCAACGAACCCGTCACTGAAAGTGATCGACATAGAGGGAATCAGCCGGGTGGCGAATGAAACCGGATCACCCGTTCTCGTGGACAACACTTTCGCTTCCCCCTACCTCCAAAAACCGCTCGCACTCGGGGCCACGCTCTCCCTGCACTCGACAACCAAGTACATCAACGGTCACAGTGACTGCCTTGGCGGCGCGGTCCTCACGAACGATGAAGCCTGGCAGGATCGCATGATCTTTGCCCGGAAGGCACTGGGGCTTCAGCCTTCGTCCTTTGATGCATGGTTGACGACACGTGGTGCCCGAACCCTTGCCATGCGCATGGAGCAACACAGCGAAACTGCTTTGTCGCTTGCATCATGGTTGGAGAATCAGGCGGTTGTGCGTGCTGCGCGTTATCCTTTCTTGAAGAGTCACCCGCAGCACGACCTTGCAAAAAAGCAGATGGCGGCAGGTTCGGGCTTAATTGTCATCGAGCTGGATGTGGACAGCGAAGCTGCACTGACATTCTGTAAGCGATTGAAGTTATTCACCCTCGCCGAGAGCCTGGGGGGTGTGGAAAGTCTCGTCTGCCATCCGGCGACAATGACGCATGCGGCAATTCCTGCCGACCAGCGTAGCGCCGTAGGCATCCGGGATGGATTGGTGCGATTCTCGATAGGAATCGAGGATGCCTCTGATCTGCAGGATGACATCTCGCAGGCCTTGGAGGAAGTTGGGATTTGAGCCCCCGCGACGTCATGAGAGACCCGGTCTGGCGACCGGAAGAGCTTGGCCATCCGATACCGGACTCCGCGCATGCCGTCTCGGTTGCGCTTCCGTGCTGGGAGCATGTTGTCGGTTACGAGGAAGGCAATCCCGATGTCGTCTCGCGCATGCAGACCGGATATCCTCGATTCCTCGTGCATAAGCTGATTGATAAAATTGCCGAGGGCATGGCCCCCGGACAACCTTGCCTGCCATTTCCTTCAAGGAGCGTAGCGGAAAAATGCGCAACGTTCGTTTCACGTGAGTCCGGCGCCGAGGCAAGATTAGTTGCTGATGGGGACTTGTGCGGGGTCGCGACGACCGAGGAGGGTGGCAAGGCGCTTCGGGCCTTCTGGCAGCATACAGGGCTGATCGTGTCGAGCCGCCAGGCTCAGGCGCACATATCGAATCGAGCGCCGAGTTCGGGCGAAGAGATCATCGGACGCCTTCGCAGCCGCGTTGCCGATCTTTACCAGGTCCCGGACGAAGACGTCCTGCTGTTTCCGACGGGCATGGCCGCCGTGTTCGCCGTTCTGCAGGCGGTCAACGCCTTCCGTCCGTCTCGACCGACTCTCCAACTCGGCTTTCCATACGTGGACAGCCTAAAGGTGCAGGAAAAACTCGGCTCTCGTGCCTGCTTTCTTCCTTCAATCGACGATTACGAAGCCCTCGAAGAAATACTCGAGCGCAATCGACCGGCCGCCTGTTTCTGCGAGATTCCAGGCAACCCTCTGTTGAGTTGTCCGGATGTGGCCCGCTTGGTGCCCCTGCTGCGAAAGCACGATGTGCCGCTGATCGTGGATGATGCTGTGGCCACCCCCTGCAACGTTGATCTCTCGGAACATGCCGACGTGGTTGCCACCAGCCTGACGAAATTCTTCGCTGGGACCGGTGATGTTATGGGAGGCGCTGTCGTTTGCAACCCGGGATCCGCGTACCATGAACAGATCCGGACGCTGCTTGACGTGCAATACGAATCGCTTCTGTGGTCCGAGGATGCGATGATCTTGAACCGGCAGATCGAGGGCATTCCCGGGCGCATGCAACGGCATAACGCGGCGGGCCTGTACGTGGCTGAACGCCTTCGTGAACATCCGGCAATTGAGCGAGTGTGGTATCCGCGTTGGGAATGCGCAGAGGCATACGAGCAGGTACGCCGACCCGAAGGCGGCTGGGGCGGTCTGCTGAGCTTCCTGGCCAAGGACGCCGCAAATGTTGCTCCAAAACTCTACAACGCGCTGGCCATATGCAAGGGGCCAACGCTGGGCACCGTCTTCTCGCTGGCCTGCCCGTTCACCCTCCTTGCCCATTACAACGAACTGGACTGGGCCGAGTCATGCGGCGTCTCGCGCTACCTGATTCGCCTGTCAGTCGGGATCGAAGAGCCGGAGGAGCTGTGGGGCAGGATCGAGCCAGCTCTCTCGGGGGTGGCAGGCAACCAGACGGACGAATAAGAGCTGGAAGACGGACGAAACTTTCGTGCCCCTTGAATATATCTAACGTATGATGAGGAGCTTGCCAAGGCCAGGGTGTACGAAGACAACAGTCGTTCGATCGGGAATACTCCGTTGATTCATTTGAGTCGCGTTACCCGGACTCCAAAAGCCAGAGAGGCAACACCGGAATTGCACTCGCCTATGTGGCCATTATACGCGGATATCCATATTCTACTCTTGTCCCAAAGCAAGACCCTTATGAATGAATTTCAGCGCCACAGATGTGGGTATGTCAAATCAGCGTACGACATGCGATGAGCCGAAGACAACGTCAGGAAGAGGCAGGCCCATGAGAAAAATATCCGTTGAGGAACTTAAAAGACGTAAATGCGGTTATGACGTCTGGCGAGATATCGAGAGGTGCGCCGTCACGGGTTACGAAGGGATCGAACCGGAAGATCTTGAACTCTTCAAATGGTACGGGATATACGAGCAAAGGCCTAGCCGGGGCTATTTTATGGTGCGTGTGCGTGTTCCCGGAGGCCGGTTGAAAGTAGAGCAAGCCCGATGCATCGCTCAGGCCGCGCGTGAATTCTCAAGAGGTACGTTGGATATCACTACCCGGCAGGCCCTCCAATTTCACTGGGTGGCCCTCAAAAACATCCCTGAGATGATCCGGCGGCTGCATTCTGTCAGCCTGTCCACGACCGCCTCCTGCGGTGACACGCCGCGAAATGTCGTTGCATGCTCCCTAGCCGGGCGCCAGAAGGGGGAATACATCGATGTCAACCCTCTCGTAAAACAGATCAACCGCCGGCTCGAAGGCAACCGGCTCTATGCGAATCTGCCGCGGAAATTCAAGATTTCCCTCTGCGGCTGCGAATCGCAATGCACCCTTCCCCAGATTCATGATGTAGGGTTCTACGCGGTGCGGAAGGGGAAGGGTAAGAACCCCTCTGTCGGTTTCAACCTTCTCGTGGGAGGGGGATTGAGTGCACGTCCCTCGATGGCGGTTCCCCTAGACGTTTTCGTCTCCGAAGAGAAGATACCTGAAACCTGCGAGGCCCTGTGCCGGATTTTCGCCGAGCACGGTTCGAGGGAATCGCGCGGGCGATCTCGCATGAAATACATGATGAAAGACTGGACTGGGCCCCGATTCCGGGAGGAGCTCTGTAGAGTCCTTGGCTATGATTTGGAACCGGAAGTCAGGACACCCGTTAAGGACGGTTTTTTTCGAGAGCCATTCCATACAGACAGGCAGAAACAATCGACTCTCAACTATATCGGCATGGCTATCACCGTGGGCCGCATTTCGCCGGAGGACTTGTTTGTCGCGGCTAGTACCGCCGAAGATTTCGGTTCCGGGATCCTCTCTCTTACGCCCATGCAGAATATTATCGTGCCTGACATACCAGACGATAAGCTTGAGGAGGCTTCAGAACGTCTTGCTCTCTCTCCCACATCCTACTTGAATGCGTCCTGCCTGCGTATAGGTACTCTTGCGTGTACGGGGTTTGAATATTGTGAGAAGGCCCTCGTAGAAACCAAGGAACTGGCCGCCTCCTGTGTTGATTCCCTCGAAAAGGCTGAGATGAATCCGGCTGTCCCCCTCAAAATCGCCTTCTCCGGTTGCTCGAACGACTGCGGACACGCACAGGCCGCCGATATCGGTTTTAGGGGAATTCAATATAAGGACGCCGACAGCTATGTGGATTTTTTTGATTGCATCGTGGGCACGAAAATGGGCGACGAGCCGGCGAAGGGCATAAAACTCGGAACCCCAGTTCCCGCGGAGAAAGTTGCTGACCAAATGGCGTCACTCATACGATGCTTCAACGAGCACCGGCGCCGCAACGAATCGTTTCCCAATTTTTCTCGGCGCTACTTCACCGAGGAAGGCATCGAATTTCAGATATAGACACAGTCCGGCTTCTCACTCTGCCTTTGCCCCGGGACCGTTTACTTCATTCATCGAAGAAGCGCCAGACCCCGTCTTGAGCTAACCCGGAACGAAGCAGTGGCCCAGCTGGCCGAGGACGAGGGCATCTCCTGGACCTGTTTCGTGCTCAACGGGGACCGCTACAGGGTGTGGGACGAGACTGCCGGCGACTGGCGCTTTTTCTACGAGGCGCTGAAGCCCGCGATCGATCGCCCTGGGCATCCTGCGAGTGAGGAGAACCTGACATCCACTTGAAGCGTCCTCAGGTAAGGTGTCCCCAGAACCAACCAATACCAACCCGAGGCTCATAGAGCGTGGTAGATGGCAGGGGGACCCGGGTCCGTAAGTTCTACCCGGCCTTCTTCAGCAAGGACCTCCAGGTGAACCAGTATTTCGGAGATTGCCAGAAAGACATCCCCGTCCGGCGCCACATC
>CAZSUQ010000045.1:0-14391 GCA_964609935.1 uncultured Thermodesulfobacteriota bacterium
TGTCAGCCATGAGGTGGGGTCGCTCAAGCCCCAGAACACCACGGCTGAAAGCCGGTCGCTGTGCCGCCGGAACACCTCGAAGAATCCCTGAACCCTCTCCACCTGCTTGCGTTCGATGTCCGGGGTGTAGGCGCCGTGAACAGGGATGAGCTCCGGGAAGGCCCATCGCACAATGGAGTAGGTGGACATGTCGAGCTCCGTGATCTGAACGTCCAGCCCCAGGGAGGAAAACATGTCCACCGTTTCGCCCACCTCCTCTGCCGGTGGGTAGTCATGGGCCCAGTGCCCCTGGATGCCCACGCCGTGAAGCGGAACCCCCTTTTCCAGGAGATCCTTGATGATGTTGTAGAAGTTTCTCCTCTTCAGGCTCAGGACGCCCAGAAACCCCGCGACGTTGTTCTCGTTCACGTAAAGCCGTGCGTCCGGATCCGCCTCGTGTGCAAACCGCAGTGCCAGCTCCACATACTCCTCGCCAACGATCTTGTACCATCGGTGCTTTTTGTATACATCACCGATCCTGCTGGGATCGTCCTCCAGGTTGAAGAAGATGTCCGCCGTGGGCTCGTTCACCACGTCCCAGTCGTGTATCTTCCCCCTGTAGCGTGAAACCACGGTGTGAATGTGATCCTTCATCCTCTGGATCAACCCCTCGCGCGATATCTCCTCCCCGTCATCCAGAAAGACCCAGTCCGGGTCCACGGTACCGAAGAGAAGGGGATGCCCGCGCACCCTGAGCCCCCTTTGCAGGGCATAATCCACGCGCCGGTCCCCCGGGCCGAAATCGTACACCCCTTCTTCGGGGTGGACGGTACGCCAGTAGAAGTGGTTCACGGTTACGATAGAGCAGTGCCTTTCAATGACGCCGGATGCACGGGTGATGTCAACATCCTGGATCATGGAACCAACGAGAAAATGGTCCGCGTATCTGTTTTTCAGCCCGGGGGTCCCTTCCTGCACGGATGCTGTGTCCGATTCGGAACACCCCGCAAGAAACAGGAAAATCAGGGAAGCCCCCAGGGTAACCAAACGCATGGCCTGTTTCCTCCTCTTCTCCCCTTTCCTGTTGAAAAAGGGTTCATTCTGTGAAGATCCGGCATGGTTGCCTGAGGATGAGAGGATATACATCGTTCCGTCTACAGGGAAAGAGGTTTCCCAAGGGTCAGTGTTCCAAAACATAGAAAATGTTCCTGATAAGATCAAGGTCTTAATGGATGATTTCAAGGGAAAAAAGAAAGGGGACAGGCTGCGAGAACCGCGGCCCGTCCCCTGACAGGGCACCAGGAATGAAGTCACAACGTGAGTGCTTCGTTATTCTATGATGGTTGGGGTGACAAACACCACGAGTTCCTGCTCATCATTGTCAAAATGATTCTGTTGGAACAGATTGCCGAGAAGAGGGACATTGGCAAGGCCCGGTATCCCGTTCTCCCTTTCCTGCGATCCCTCGGCCGTGAATCCACCCAGAACGAAGCGAGCTTCGTGCCGTTATACGTATCTTTTCCGCGTGGCTTCATTGAAGGGATCCTTGTTTTTCGGATGTGGAGCTCTGTTCTTATTGTTCAGGGAGCTTCTGGAAGTGTGCCTTTTGTACCGTTTGATAAAGGCATGTGGAATTGACACATATCCGGGATCTGCAATATGCTGTACGTTCTTTATTTCCCCGCCGGAGCGACCTTTCTGGACCCCATGCGAACCGGGGAAGGCTCTTCATCGAGCGTTCATGGATGCGGTCTGTCATCGCTGTTTCCGGGTCATCTGCTGAGGCGCATCAAAGCAGGATGCTGAACACGTAGAACCGAAAGGCGCCTGAAATCAAATGGATGCCATCCAGAACACAGGAACCCTGTCACCCTGGGAACCTGGGCTCTTGAGTCTTGGAATCTACACGATCCTGGCCCTGGGCCTGATCGCCGTGGTCCTCTTCCTCGCGTCCTGGCTCGGTGAGAAGCGATACCATCCAGAGAAGGTCAGGGCTTATGAAAGCGGGATCATCCCCACGGGGACAGCCCGCCTCCGCTATCCTGTTCCGTTCTATCTCGTAGCCATCTTCTTTCTTCTTTTTGATGTTGAAGCCGCCTACATCTTTTCCTGGGCCATCGCCTTCAGGGATCTCGGGTGGAAGGGCTGGCTGCAAATCAGCTTTTTCATCCTTTTATTGCTCTTTGGACTTGTTTACATCTGGATCAAGGGGGGGCTCGATTGGGGTTCCGCGAGAAAGAAACGCCCAATCCGGTAGAAGGACAACCCACGCCCGGAATCGACTTCCTGATCAACTGGGCAAGGGAGTACAGCCTCTGGCCCATGTTCTTCGGGCTGTCCTGCTGCTTTGTTGAAGAAGCCACGGTCTTTACCTCGAGATACGACATGGCCCGCTTCGGCGCAGAGGTCCTGCGCGCCTCGCCGCGCCAGGCAGACCTCCTCATCACCGCCGGCACCGTGTTCAAGAAGATCGCCCCTGTGGTGCTCAGGCTCTACGAGCAGATGGCAGAGCCCAGGTGGGTGATCTCCATGGGATCCTGCTCCAACACCGGCGGCATGTACGACGTGTACAGCGTTGTCCAGGGGGTGGATCAGATCCTCCCGGTGGACGTGTACATCCCGGGCTGCCCTCCAAGGCCCGAGGCCGTTCTGCAGGGACTGGTGACGCTTCAGGAGAAGATCAAGCAGGAGCGGCCCACGCGGGCCATCTTCCACATGCAGGGGGGGACGCAGGGGACACAGAGGCCCATCCTCGTGGACGGCAGCACCAAGGCCAGGGACGCACGCGGCCCGGGAATGGAAGGGATCCCCCTTCGGGGCACATCGGCGACCCCCTCCTCCTTCCGGGACAGCCGCTCGGACATCATGTGGACCCCGCCGCCCAGCGAACACACCCTGAGCGATCTGGAAAGCGGAATCGCAGACACCCTGGAGGCGCGCTTCAGAGGGGATGTGTCCAGAGCGCTGCAGACGTCCGACTTTCTCACCCTGGAGGTGACCCGTTCCCGCATCCAGGAGGTCCTCCGGTTTCTCAAGACGGAGAGCCCCACCCGCTTCCGGCGCCTGGAAGACGTGACCGCTGTGGATGAATCCGCCCGCAGGGACAGGGCCGGCCGGCCGGATTACACGCTTGTCTATCATCTCCTGTCCTTTGACCCGGCCTGCCGTGTACGCCTCAAGGTCCCGCTCAACGGAGAGAGCCCCTCCACGCCCAGTGCAACCGGGCTCTGGCCCTCTGCGAGCTGGTACGAACGTGAGGTGTTCGACATGTTCGGCATCCGGTTCGAGGGGCACCCCAATCTGCAACGCCTCCTCATGCCGCACGAATGGGAGGGGCACCCCCTTCGCAAGAGCTATCCCGGGCGGGCCACCCAGATGCCGCCCTACACGCACGCGGACGCGGAGCGCATCGAGCCGCTGGACGGACTCGAGTATGTCCGCGGCAAGGCGGACGAAGAGGAGCTGATCCTCAACATCGGCCCCCACCACGTGAGCACACACGGCCTGATCCGCTACATTGCCACCCTCTACGGCGAAGAGATCACCTCCCTGGACATGGACATCGGGTATCACCACCGGGGTGCGGAAAAGATCGCGGAACGGCAGACCTGGAACCAGTTCATCCCCTACACGGACCGCGTGGACTACCTGGCCGGTGCCGCCAACAACCTGCCCTACGTCATGGCCGTGGAGAAGCTGGCGGGCATTCAGGTGCCGGACAGGGCCCAGTTCATACGCGTGCTCCTCTCCGAGCTGTTCCGGTTGAGCAACCACCTGGTGTGGTTCGCCACCTTTGCCCACGACCTGGGGGCCATGTCGCCCAACTTCTACGCCTTCCGGGAACGCGAGATGATTCTCGACATCGTGGAGCTCATCACGGGCGGCCGCCTGCATCCTTCCTGGTTCCGGATCGGCGGCGTGGCGGCAGACCTTCCGGAGGGATGGAAGGAACCGGTGGATGCCTTTGTAAAGATATTCCCCGACCGCCTGAAGGAATACGAGTCCCTGGTCACCAGGAACCCCATCTTCAAGGCCCGAACCCGGGGCATCGGGATCCTCTCCCTGGATGACGCCATGGAGTGGGGCGTGAGCGGTGCGAACCTGCGGGCCTGCGGGCTCGAGTGGGACCTCAGAAAGAAGTTCCCCTATTCGGGCTACGATGCCTTCTCCTTTGAGGTGCCCACCGCCGAGGGCGGTGACTGCTATGCCCGTTTCCTGGTGCGGGTGGAGGAGATGCGGCAGAGCCTCCGGATCATCCAGCAGGCCGCACGGGACATGCCGGCCGGCCGCACGGTCTCGGACGACTATCGCTACGTGATCCCGGATCGCAGGGATATGCTCAAGGACATCGAAAGTCTCATCCACCACTTCGTGAACGTGACAAGGGGCGCGAGGGTTCCCCGGGGGGAGGCGTACGTTTCCGCGGAGATCCCCAGGGGGGAACAGGGATACTACGTGGTGAGCGACGGGCTGGGGTATTCCTATCGAACCCGTATTCGAACGCCTGCCTTTGCCAACGTGCAGGCCATGCCCCTCATGACCGTGGGTGAAACCATTGCGGATATGATCGCGATCATCGGCTCCATTGACTACATTCTGCCGGACATTGATCGTTAAAGCGTTGGGGATCAGAAATGCTTCCAAGGGAGTTGCGGGAATCGCTTGAGGACCAAATCGCAAAGGTCCATCACACCCGGGAACTGGCCATCGACGTGATGTACGCCATGCAGGATCACTACGGCTACATGAGCGACGAGGCCATGGAGGAAGCCGCGGGCCTGCTTGCACTGACCCCGCTCGAGCTGGAAGAGCTGGCCACGTTCTACCCCTTCGTCTACCGGGAGCCCGTGGGCAGGTTCGTGATCCATGTGTGCGACAGCCTGATCTGCTGGATGTACGGGCAGGAATCCCTGGTGGAGCATCTCGGCCGAAAGCTGGGTATCCAGCCTGGTGAAACAACGGGGGACGGCCTGTTCACCCTGCTGCCGGTGTGCTGCATCGGCTACTGTGACCGGGCGCCGGCCATGCTCGTGAACAAGCGCGTTTACGGGGAGCTCACACCCGAACGAATCGATGAACTCCTGGAGGAGTTCAGGAACAAGGCGAGCCAATCTGAGTAGAAAGACATGACCCAACTCGTTTTGCTGAAAAACCGGAAACCGGACCGCATCGCCTCCATGGAGGAGTACGAGCAGAGCGGGGGCTACCAGGGCCTTCGAAAGGCTCTCTCCGAGTACTCCTTCAAGCAGGTGCAGGAAGCCATCCTGGAGGCGGATCTCCTGGGGAGGGGCGGAGCAGGCTTTCCGGCAGGCAAGAAGATCATGGCCGTGGCCGACGACGCCCCCTTCCCGAGGTACGTGGTGTGCAATGCGGACGAGATGGAGCCGGGAACCTTCAAGGACCGGGTCCTGATCCATGCGGATCCCCACCAGCTCATTGAAGGCGTCCTCCTGGCGGGCTATGGGGCGCGCGCGGAGCACGGCTTCATCTTCATCCGGCCGGAATACGAAAACGCGGCGAGGATCCTGGAGCGGGAGATCGAGGTTGCACGGAAAGCGGGATACGTGGGGAAGAACATCCTGGGAAGCGGCCACGACCTGGACATCGTGGTGCACCGCAGCGGGGGCCGCTACATCTGCGGCGAGGTGACGGCCCAGCTCAACGCCATTCAGGGGTTCCGCGCCAACCCCCAGCAACCTCCGCCCTATCCAACGGAATCAGGCCTCTGGGGGATGCCCACGGTGGTCTACAACGTGGAGACGCTCTCCTGCCTTCCGCACATCCTTCAAAACGGCAGCGAGTGGTTTCGCGGGCTGGGGCGAACCGAGTCGGGCGCAGGCACAAAGGTCTTCGGCGTAAGCGGGAAGGTGAACCGTCCGGGGTGTTACGAGCTGCCCATGGGCATCCGCCTGAGCGAGATCATCGAGGACCACGCAGGGGGCATGCCCAAGGGCTCGGAGTTCAAGGCATGCCTGCCCGGCGGTGCCTCCACGCCGTTCCTGCCCAGGGAGCACTACCACATCGAGATGGATTTCGAATCGCTCAAGGCGGTGGGCAACCGGCTCGGAACCGGGGCGATCATGGTGTTCGACCAAAAGACCTGCATGGTTGCCGCCACGCGGAACCTCACCGAGTTCTTCCGCCGGGAGTCGTGCGGCTGGTGCACCCCCTGCCGCGAGGGGTTCCCCTACCTGCTGGACCTGCTCGACCGGATCGAGCGGGGCGAAGGGGAAGAGGATTTCATCCCCATCATGAAGCGCATGTGCAAGCACATGTACTGCTCCTATTGCGCCTTTGCGCCCGGGGGTGTGGCCCCCATTGAAGGCCTCCTCACGCATTTCGAAGAGGAAATGAAGGAGCACATCACGCAGAAGAGGTGCCCGTTTCAAACGGGATGAACGTTTTACGGAATCACACAGACAACCGGGGTTGGCATAGCCCATGCCGAAACTGATCATCGACAACCGGAAGATCGAGGTTCCTGAAGGGACCAAGGTCATCGAGGCGGCGGAGAAGCTGGGGATCATCATCCCCAGGTTCTGTTACCACCCGGCCCTCGGCGCCGTGGGTGCGTGCCGCGTCTGTGCGGTGAAGGTGATCCAGGGCCCGGTCAAGGGCGTGCAGATGAGCTGCATGATCGACGCCAGGGATGACATGGTCGTATCCACCACGGACGAAGAGGCCATGGATTTCCGCATGCACGTGATCGAATGGCTCATGCTGAACCACCCCCACGACTGCCCGGTGTGCGACGAGGGCGGCCACTGCCTCCTGCAGGACATGACCGTATCCGGCGGACATGGCATACGACGCTACGCAGGAAAGAAGCGGACGCACCGCGACCAGCACCTCGGCCCGCTCCTTCAGCACGAGATGAACCGGTGCATCCAGTGCTACCGGTGCTCCCGTTTCTACCAGGAGTACACGGGATACCGCGACCTGGGCGTGATGCAGATCGGCTCCCGGGTGTATTTCGGCCGATACAAGGAGGGCACGCTGGAAAGCCCGTTCGCCGGGAACCTGGCGGACATCTGCCCCACCGGGGTCTACACGGACAAGCCTTCCCGGTACAAAGGCCGCCGCTGGGATTTTGAGCGCAGCCCGTCGGTTTGCATCCACTGCTCCCTTGGGTGCCGTACCGCCACGAGCGTCCGATACCGGCAGGTGGTACGAACCGAGGCCGGTACCAGCGAAGCGGTGAACGGGCATTTCATCTGCGACAGGGGACGGCACGGCTTCCCTTACGCGAATGACCCGGAGCGCCCACGGACCCCGCTCCAGGAAGGCCGGGAGGTCTCCTATGAACAGGCGCTCGTCACGGCCGTGGAGAAGCTGAACAAGATTGCAGGT
The DNA here is from genome assembly GCA_964609935.1 of uncultured Thermodesulfobacteriota bacterium. Taxonomy (GTDB): domain Bacteria; phylum Desulfobacterota; class DSWW01; order DSWW01; family DSWW01; genus CAYTRL01. The sequence goes on from CAZSUQ010000045.1 coordinate 7,330, forward strand.
TCAGCAGGACCGATGTCCGTTGCCGGCTACGGCTCCACACGCAGCACCCTGGCGACACAGGCCTCGCTTCACCGTCTCCTGAAGAAGAAGGCGTGGTCCAAGCCGGTCTTTTTCACGGATACGGTCCGGGCCCGGCGAGCCAGGCAGGCTGTGGACCGCCTGGAGCCGGATCTGAGGATCACCATGCAGGAGCTGGCGTCTTCCGACTTCATCCTGGCCGTGGGCGCAGACCCGGTGAACGAGGCGCCTGTGCTTGCGCTGGCCATGAGGCAGGCACAGCGGAGGGGTGCAAGGATCGCTGTCCTCGACGGGCGGCCCGTTCAGCTGCCGCTCCCGTTTCAGCACGTGCCGGCATCCCCTTCCCTTCAGGAGGCCTGCCTCGGCTTTCTCGTGAAGCAGGCCGTAACGCAGGAACAGGCGGCACAACAGGGCGATGGGGCAGCCGCCTTTTACGAGTCGCTCCACACGGAAGACCCTGTCGATCCCGCTGTTCGTGAAATCGCGGCAGGTCTGGCCAAAGGCCTGGAGGCGAGTTCCAGACCGGTCATTGTTTGCGGCACCGACTGGGGCTCCGGGACGCCCCCAGGTTTTGCGGCTGACTGCATTCTCCTTCTGAGGGCAGCAGGCAAGGATGCCGGCCTGTTCTTCCTCCTGCCGGGCGCCAACGCCTTTGGCGCCGCCCTTCTTTCCAACGAAGAACGTTCCCTGGAGCTGATCGTCCAGGAGATCGAGCAAGGCAGGTGCAAGGCCCTGATTCTGGTGGAAACAAATCCGTTCCATGAATATCCGGACAGGAAAAGGCTCGCCCGCGCGCTCGAGGCGCTCGATTTCCTCCTTGTCATGGATTATGTAGACTCCCCTGCCGCGAAACAGGCTGCCGTTGTTCTCCCCACAACCAATCCTTTCGAATCCGGAGGGATCTTCATCAACCAGGAGGGCCGGGCGCAGGAAGCCGCGCCCACGTTCCGCGGCGGAACCCCCATCCTGCAGGTCAGCGGGGGCGACCACCCGCCCAGGACCTTTCGAGCGGACATCCCGGGCGGCGCACCCAGGGATGCCTGGCGGATCCTGGGCGACCTTGCGGGTGACGACAGCAATACCCTGGACGAGAACGTGCTTTTTCATTGGATCAAAGAGGCCCACCCGTCCCTCGAGCAGCTTCCGTCGTGCAGAGACCTGCCGGAGGACGGCGTGAGCATCTGCGCTGCGGCGGAACCGGATGAACGCTTCGCCCCGGCCGGAGGGACAGAGGGTACCCCTGAGAAGGAAAGCCCGGACATGGAGCTCCTCCTTGTGGACCGGATCTTCGGTACCGAGGAGCTCTCATGCGGCTCGTCCACGCTGCAGGAGGTAGAAAACGAACCTGTCGTATTTATGCACGCAGAGGATGCGGCCCGCCTTGGATTCAAGGAAGGGGACCGCCTCGCGATTTCCTCGAGAGATGCGCGTGTGGAATGTCCCCTCTGCATCCGGGAGAACATGGCCAGGGATCTTCTGGTGCTGCCGAGACACCATCGGCTCGCATGGCAGGACCTTGGGCTGTCCGAGAAACGTCTGAAACCCGAACAGATCACCCGTTCGGCGAACGATCAGGATTCACAGGGATGAAAAACAAGAACAAGAGGATCCCAAGGAAATGATGGACTGGATCCTGGGACTCACCCTCCTTCTGGTCAAGATCGGGGTCATCCTCGTGGGGCTGCTCCTCGTGGCGGCGTACCTGATCCTTGTGGAGCGCAAGCTTCTTGGCCGTCTTCAGATACGCTACGGACCGAACCGCGCCGGGCCCTACGGGATTCTTCAGCCCCTTGCCGACGCCGTCAAGCTCCTGGTCAAGGAGGACATCGTGCCCGAGCAGGCGGACCGTATGGTGTTTCTCCTGGCACCTGCGGTGGTGGCCGTCACCGCACTCCTGATCTTCGCGGTGGTGCCCCTGGGCAGTCCCATTGAGCTGTTCGGAAGGGAGATCCCCCTGGTGGTTTCAGACCTGAACGTGGGTCTCCTCTTCGTATTCGCTCTCTCCTCCCTGGCAACCTATGGGGTCGCGCTGGGCGGTTGGGCTTCCAACTCGAAATTCGCTCTCCTGGGAGGTATCCGGGGAGCGGCACAGATGATCAGCTACGAGCTCTCGCTGGGGCTGTCTCTCGTGCCCATCGTGATGCTTTCAGGCTCCTTCAGCCTCGTGGACATCGTACAGGCGCAGAGCGACTACCCTTTCCTGCTCGTGCAGCCGCTTTCGTTCATCATCTTCTTCATCAGCATCACGGCCGAGATCAAGCGGATCCCCTTTGACCTGCCCGAGGCGGAAAACGAGCTCGGGGCCGGTTTCCACATGGAATACAGCGGCATGCGCTTCGGCCTCTTCTTTCTGGGGGAATACGTGAACCTGCAGGTGCTGGGAGCCCTGGTGGCCGTCTTCTTCCTGGGCGGCTGGCACGGACCGTGGCTGCCTCCGCCCGTGTGGCTCCTGTTGAAAACCATCTTCATCGCACTGGTCATGATCTGGATCCGGGGCACGCTGCCGCGGCTCCGTTACGATCAGCTCATGAACCTCGGCTGGAAGGTCCTCGTTCCCTTGAGCCTGATCAACATCGTGGCGACCGGCGCGTTCATTCTCTGGAGAATGTCATGAAGGAATTCTGGGAAGGGACCGTGGCCATTGCCACAGGTTTCTGGACCACGTTCAAGCACCTTTTCCGTAAACCGATTACGGAGGAGTACCCGGAGTACAAGCGCCCCCTGCCCGAAAGGTCCCGGGCGATCATCGTCCTCACAAGGGACCCGGACGGAGACGAGCGCTGCGTGGCCTGTTACCTCTGCTCAGCGGCCTGCCCTGTGAGCTGCATCTCCATGCAGTCCGCAGAACGGGAGGACGGCCGCCGTTACGCCGCATGGTTCCGCATCAACTTCGGCCGCTGCATCTACTGCGGCCTGTGCGAAGAGGCCTGCCCCACGTCGGCCATCCAGCTGACACCGAATTTCGAGAACTGCACCCGCGACATCCTGAAGCTCGTCTACGAGAAGGAGGATCTGCTGGTGGACCACGGGGGAAAGGACGGCACGTACAACTTTTATCGTTACGCCGGCGTGTCCTCGCCCAAGGGGGACAAGGGAGAACATGAGAAGGAGCACGAACCCGTCAACGTAAAGAGCAACCTCCCGTAAGTGGGAGGAAAGAGGAATAGAGACAGGGGAGAAATGGGTAGAGCGGTTTCCTTCGCTTACCAGCTCTGGCACTTGAGGAAAGTGAGATGACGTACCACACAGTGATTTTTTACATCCTGGCCGCCCTGATCCTGGGGTCCACCCTTCTCGCCGTAACCCGGCGCTTTCTGGTGCACACGGTGGTCTACCTGGTGCTGTCCTTCTTTGGTACGGCACTGCTGTTCTATCAGATGGGGGCGCCTGTCCTTGCGGTGCTCGAGGTCATCATCTACGCAGGCGCCATCATGATCCTGTTCCTGTTCATCGTGATGATGATCCGCTCCGACACCTCCGCTTTTCCACCGCTCTCGCTGAAGGAGACCGTGCTGCCCATAACGCTTGCGGTCCTCTTCCTGGCCCTCAGTGTCCTGGTGGTTCTCAGGGACCCGGGCAGCGGGGCGGTCCTGGAAACGGCCGTTGCGAGCCCCAGGGCGTTCGGAGCGTATGTCTTTCGCACACACTGGATCTCTGTGGAGATCATCTCCCTGCTGCTCCTCATCGTACTGGTGGGCGCTCTGCACCTGGGACAGGAGCGCCGCGGGGAAGAAACCGGAGAAGGCCCATGATCGTCCCATTCGGCCACGTCATCCTGCTATCAAGCACCCTGTTTCTCACCGGGCTCCTGTGTGCCGTGATCCGCCGCAGCCTGCTCATGGTCCTTGTGGGCGTGGAGATCATGCTGAACAGCGCGGCCATCGCCTTTGTGGGGGCCTCGCTGCGCTGGCAGGAGTTCGAGGGGCAGGTCTTCGTGCTCTTTCTGCTGGCCGTGGCAGCGGCCGAGGTGTCCGTGGGGCTGGCCCTCTTTGTCACGGCCTACAGAAAAACAGGTTCCGTTACCATGGATCCTTTTGAAGCGATGAAAGGGTGAAGATGAGTCCTCTCCCGATTCAGAACCCGGAAATGCTCGCCGCGACCCTGGCGTTGCTGCTCCCCTTTGTCGCGTTCCTGGTCATCCTGCTCGTTGCCAGGAGAAACGCAGGGATCTCGGCCGCCCTCTCCATCGGGGCCGTTTCCGCGTCGCTTCTCTGTGCAGTCTTCCTCCTGTACCGCCTGGCACCCCTGGGGACACCGGTGGAGTTCAAGCTGAACTGGCTCGTCTCGAGCAGCTTCTCCGTACAGGTGGGCTTCCTGCTGGACGCCCTCAGCCTCTGGATGCTCGTCATCGTCTCCATCATCAGCTTCTTTGTTCAGGTCTATTCCCTGGGCTACATGTCCGGGGACCCGGGCTTCTCCCGGTACTATGCGTTTCAATCCCTGTTCGCCTGGGCCATGATGAGCCTTTGCGTCTCCCAGAACATGCTCCAGCTCTACGTATTCTGGGAGCTCGTGGGGCTGTCCTCCTACATGCTCATCGGGTTCTGGTACGAGAAGTTCAGCGCCACGCAGGCAGGCAAGAAGGCCTTTGTGATGACCCGCCTGGGCGACGTCGCCTTCTTCCTTGGCATCCTGCTTCTCCTGACCCAGCTGGGAACCCTGGACATCCTCCAGCTTCACGACACGGAGGCACTGAAGACCTTGTCGCCGGGGCTCATCACCCTCTCCGCCATCCTGATCTTCGGCGGCATCGTGGGCAAGAGCGCACAGTTCCCCCTTCTCACCTGGCTGCCCGACGCCATGGAGGGCCCCACACCGGTGAGCGCCCTGCTCCATTCGGCCACCATGGTTGCAGCCGGCGTGTATCTCTTTGCCAGGATCTTCCCGGTCTTCAGCGCGTCTCCAGAGGCCATGACCGTGTGCCTGGCCATCGGCACCATCACCCTGCTTCTTTCCTCCACCATGGCCATGGTGGCAAGGGACATCAAGCAGGTATGGGCCTACTCCACGGTGAGCCAGCTGGGATTCATGATCATGGGCCTTGCAGCGGGCGGATGGTTTGCCGGCGTCTTTCACCTCACTACGCACGCGGGATTCAAGGCCCTCCTCTTTCTGTGCTCGGGCATGTTCATCCATGCATACGAGACGAACGACATGTTCGAGATCGGAAAACAGGGGGGCAGAAGCCAGAAGGTTCCCATGATCTGCATGGTCATCGGTGCCGCAGCCCTGGCCGGTCTTCCACCGCTGTCCGGCTTCTTCAGCAAAGAGCTGATCCTGGGAACCCTTGCAGGGCTGCACAACCCCGTGTGGCTCATGGCAGGCCTGCTCGGCGCTTTCCTGACCTCTTACTACACGTTCCGGCTGGTGTTCATCATCCTCTTCCCCAGGTCCCGGGAAGAACCGGCCCGGGGTCACGAAGGGGATCACCACCATCACGCAGGGCCCTATGCAGCCATGGCCGGACCTGTGATCCTTCTGGCCCTGGCCACCCTGGTCCTCGGCTTCTTCCAGGCGCCCCTGGAGGAGATGCTCACCCGCTCCGGCCTGATCCACGTGGAGGCGCATCACGGGCACTACGGATGGCTTCTCTACACCGCGGTGGGACTGGCCCTGGCGGGAACCGGGCTGGCCTGGTGGGAGTTCGGACGCGGCGGCGCTTCCCAGAAGGGATTTGTGGAGCGCGTTGACGGGCTGAAAAAGCTCTTTGCAGAACGATGGTACCTGGACCACATGTACCGCTACCTTCTGGACCGGTTCGTGCACAGGGGCTTCGCTCTCCTGTTCAGCCGCTGCGACCAGAACGTGGTGGACGGATGCGTGGACGGCCTCGGAGAGACAACCGTGAAGAGCGGGAGCCTCCTCTCGGCGCTCCAGTCCGGAAGGGTTCAGCTCAACCTGGTGATCTTGTTTATCGTACTGACATTGGTGGCCCTCACCTACTTCTTTTAGGTGGTTGAGAACAACCTCAAAGCGTCTGATTCTCGGAAGGCTTTGTCGCAGAGGCTGCAAGGGTGAAAGGCATGGAGTTGCTAAACGGATTTCCCATCTTGACGGCCATCCTGCTGAGCTGCATCGTGCCGCTCCTGGTGATCCTGTTCATCCCGCCGGAGCGCCGGAAGCTCATCAGGGGGGTGAGCCTGTCCTTTGCGGGCATCTCCCTTCTCCTGTCCACGATCCTGTTCCTGGCGTATGACAAGGAGACGGGGGGATTCCAGTACGTGGAACAGGTCATGTGGGTGGAGTCCCTTGGGATCCAGTATTTCAACGCCGTGGACGGCTTCAGCGTGCCCATGATCTTCTTGACGGGCGTGGTGCTCTTCACCGGCGTGCTCACCATGTGGGAGTTGAAGAACCGGGTCAAGGAGTTCTTTGCCCTCACCTTCCTGCTGGTGGCCGGTGTCTACGGCGTGTTCATGAGCATGGACATGTTCTTCTTCTTTGTGTGGTACGACGTATCGGTCTTTCCCATGTATCCGCTCATCGCCATCTGGGGGAGCACCCGCAAGGAATACGGGGCCATGAAGCTGACCCTCTACCTCCTTGCAGGGAGCGCGCTGGTCCTTCCCGGTATTCTCTACCTGGTCTTTCACTCCGGCCTGAACACCTTTGACATGATGGAGCTCATGAGGCCGGGGACGTTCACGCCCTTCCAGCAGAAGTTCGTGTTCCTCCTTTTCTTCATCGGGTTCGGAATCCTGGCCGGTGTCTGGCCCTTCCACACCTGGTCGCCCGTGGGCCACTCGGCCGCGCCCACCACGGTGAGCATGATCCACGCAGGCGTTCTGATGAAGGTGGGGGCCTTCGGCATCCTGCGGGTGGGGATGTTCCTGTGTCCGGAGGGATGGGCCTACTGGGCACCCCTGATGGCGATCCTTGCCACCACCGGCATCGTGTACGGTGTGTTCGCAGGGCTCACGCAGACCGACCTGAAGTTCGTCATCGGTTATTCCAGCGTCTCTCACATGGGGATCGTGGGGCTCGGGCTGTCCACCATGACCGTGGACGGCCTGAACGGTGCCGTGTTCCAGATGTTCGCCCACG
>CAZSUQ010000046.1:0-14206 GCA_964609935.1 uncultured Thermodesulfobacteriota bacterium
ATCGCTCGAGTCGCTCGTCCGGTTTCTCCGATCGAAAACCGTCAAACCGCTGATCTTCAAGCTTTCACCTAACGTGACGGACATCATGGAAATGGCCAAACGGGCCGAAGGGGCCGGGGCCGACGCCCTCTCCCTGATCAACACCCTTCGCGGCATGAGCGTGGATGCAGAGACCCGAAGGCCTCACCTGGCCACGATCATCGGTGGCTTGTCCGGACCCGCGATCAAGCCCGTTGCCCTTCGCATGGTCTGGGAGGTTGCCGGCTCGGTGAAGATCCCGGTGATCGGGATCGGGGGCATTCTCTCTGCTGCAGATGCCGTTGAATTCCTGCTCTGCGGCGCATCCGCCGTACAGGTGGGCACGGCACTGTTTCGAGATCCCTGTGCCTGCATGAAGATCCTGGAAGGGCTCCAGGACTACATGAAACGGCACGCCCTGCAATCCGTGAAGGACCTGATCGGCTCGCTGGCAACCTCGTGATCGCTGAACGTTCTCGTCCAACCGGAGAAAGACATGCCTGATCCCTATATAGAAGTGCGAAAGGACATGGATCGCATGAAGGAGATTTTCCGCCGCCTCCACATGAACAAGGAGCAGGAAATCACCCTCCGCCGGATGGGCAAGCGACTGCCCGCGAGCCGGATCAAAGAGATGCGAGAGATGGAGGGCACGATTCAGGCGATCCTGGAAAGGCAGCGCACCCTGATCAACTCCCAGCAGAAGAACCTTCTGGAAAACTTCAAGAATCAGTACCGTGCCCAGATGCGCTCATGGAAGAACCGGTTGGCCTTTGCAGAGAAGGGGTGGGGGAGAAAAAAAAGGCCCCGCTCAAAACCCACCGGCCGCTGAGCCATCCATGACGGAGGACATTTTCCCTTTCCCGTTCACCAGGACATATTCCCGCTGCCGACACACTCGATGCCATTGATCTTGTCCTCATCCCTCCTTTCTGATATCCTTCTTAACCTGTCTGGGGCGATTAACTCAGGGGTAGAGTGCCATCTTCACACGGTGGAAGTCACTGGTTCAAATCCAGTATCGCCCACCAAGGAAATTCAAGGGGTTAGGGCTGATGCCTTAACCCCTTGTTTCTTGGTGGATGAGGCGGCTATACTTCGCCGGAACGTGTTCGACACACGGGCTGAGACACAAAAAGCAAGAAATGGTAAGATAGGTGAACCTCTCACGATTCAGCTGGTTTGATTCTGACCTGTACCTCTGTTGAACCGAATATGGGGAAAGCTGCTCAACGTACCCGTACACACGAGGATGTTGATTGAAGACCCAGGTGCTCATCATCGGGGGTGGGATCACAGGGACCGGGCTTGCCAGGGATCTTTCCCTGCGCGGCGTTCAGTGCATTCTTGCCGAGCAGGCTGACATCAATGCCGGTGCATCGGGAAGCAATCACGGGCTCCTCCACAGCGGAGCGCGCTATGTGGCAAAAGATCCGGGTGCCGCGCGGGAGTGCAAGGAGGAGGGGGACCTGCTGAAGAGGCTCGGCCCGCACTGTGTGGAGACCACCGGCGGCCTGTTCGTGGCCGTTGAAGGGGACGACGAAAAGTACATCGCAGATTTTCCAAACCTGTGCGCACGCTGCGGCATTCCCACCGAATCCCTGGACGTCAAGGAAGCGCGCGTTCTGGAACCGCTTCTCTCCGACAAGCTCATCGCCGCCTACCGGGTCGAGGACGCCACCATCGACCCCTTTCGCCTTTCCCTTGAAAACATCTGGCATGCCCAGGATCTTGGAAGCACGCTGCTGCGAAACACCCGGATCGTGGGATTCAAGCGGAAGGGGAGGCGGATCGAGTCTGCACAACTCCTGAACCGGAGAACCGGTGAAGAGATCCACGTGGAAGCAGAGCAGGTGGTCAATGCATCCGGGGCCTGGGCATCCGGCGTTGCGGCCATGGCCGGAGCAACCATCGAGATGCTCTACTCCAAGGGAACGCTCCTTGTTACGCTGAGCCGGATGACCCGTCATGTGGTCAACCGTCTTCGGCCGCCCTCCGATGCGGACATCCTCGTGCCGGGGGGCACGGTCTCCCTCCTGGGGACCACCTCGGTCACCCTGGATTCCATGGACGAGATCTATCCCACTGTGGAGGAGGTGGACATCATCGTTCAGGAAGAGGCTGCAATGGTCCCTCAGCTCGAAACAACACGCTACATGAGGGCCTATGCAGGGGTACGGCCGCTGGTGGGTTCCAGGAATGCGGAGGACGGGCGAAGCGTGAGCAGGGACATCACCCTCCTGGATCACGAGGAGGACGGCCTGGAGAACCTGACAACCATTACCGGGGGCAAGTTCACCACGTACCGGAACATGGCGGAAAAGACCGCAGACCTGGTCTGCCGGAGACTGGGGATCTCCAAGCCCTGCCGCACGGGAACCGAGCCCCTTCCTTCCGCGGCTGCGTGCAGGTGGACGGAAACCGGGATCGCCCCCCAGGAGTGGATCCGTCGTCACGACCCGGACGATCTCCTCCTCTGCGAATGTGAAATGGTGCCGCAGAGTGCTGTGGACGGTGTGGTCTCCTCCATCCGACAGAGAAAGGACAAGCCGGACCTGGAGGCCATCGGCCTGCGAAGCCGCGTGGGAAAAGGGCCCTGCCAGGGCACGTTCTGCAGTGCAAAGGTTGCAGCCCACCTGTATGATCGCGGAGAGGTTACGGATAGGGAAGGGCTGCTTCACATGAAGGACTTCCTTCGCGGACGGTGGCGGGGACAGCACCCCATCCTATGGGGTTCGCAACTCGTTCAGGCCGAGCTCATGGAGGCCCTGCACTGCGGCCTCTTCTGCCAGGAACTCTACGATCACGGGAAACAGGAGTCCTCGTAACCATCGTGGAAACCGAACATCAGGAATTTGATCTGGCCGTGGTGGGCGCCGGTATGGCAGGGATGGCCGCTGCCCTGTTTGCTGCAAACCGGGGCCTCACGGTTGTGCAGGTGGGCGGCTCCGGGGGGATCCTGTTCGCCAGCGGTTTCCTGGACCTGCTGGGCGTGCATCCCATGGAGGAGTCGAAATGCTGGGACGATCCCTGGAAAGGGATCGATGCTCTGTGCAGAGACCTTCCTCGACACCCTTACGCCCGCATGGAAAAGGAGGATATCCGGGCCTCCATGGATGAATTTCTCCGGTTCCTCCACGAAGCCGACCTTCCGTACACAACTCATGATGGGAAAAACGCCAGAATGCTCACCCCCCTGGGGACCCTCAAGCGCACCTACGGCTTCCCCGGGACCATGCGGAACGGGGTGCTGGCGCTTGAGGAACGAAAGCCTTCACTCATCATCGACTTCCAGGGGCTCAAGGAGTTCAATGCCGCACAGATCGTGGAAACCCTGCACAGCGAGTGGCCCGGACTGCGATCCAGACGCATCTCCTTTCCCGGCACCGAGCACATGAGCCGCGTGTACACCAGGCATATGGCCCAGAACCTGGAACTCGGGCCCGTCCTCGATGATCTCATGGAACGGGTCAGGCCCCTGGTGAAGGACGCAGAGGCCGTGGGCATGCCCGCGGTTTTCGGCACCCTCCGGACACACGAAATCGCCTCGAGGTTCGAGGATGGGATCGGTGTCCCCCTGTTCGAGATCCCCACGCTCCCTGCCTCTGTGCCGGGATTCCGTCTCAAGGAGGCCTTTGAATCCTCCCTCCCGCTCCGAGGCGTCCGCACCCTGTACCAGAGCCAGATTCAAAGGATCCGTCAGGAACCGGATGAATCCTTTGTCCTGCAGGTTGGTGACCGGCGCCAGGACCATTCCATTCGATCCAGGGGCGTCATTCTGGCCACGGGCAGGTTTTTCGGAAAGGGGTTGATATCGGACAGGCAGCGTATCCGCGAGGCCCTGCTCGACCTGCCGGTTCACCAGCCCGAGAACAGGACCCGGTGGCATCACCGGGACCTGCTGAGCCCGGGCGGTCACGAGGTGAACCTGGCCGGCCTCGAAACGGACGACTCCTTTCGTCCACTGAACAAATACAGCCAACCCGCGTTTCCCATGCTGTTTGCAACCGGATCGATTCTGGCCCACCAGGACTGGGTGAGGATGAAGTGCGGCTCAGGGCTGTCCATTGCAACCTCCTATGCGGCGGTCAAGGCATTTTCCCATCTTCAACGTTGAGGGATCCTTCAAGCATGATCTTCACCCTGTCACTTTATGCATCCCTGGCCATCTTCCTGGTGGGATCCCTGGTTCGAATCGCCTATTGGTTCAGGGTCCGGATCGGCCCGGAATCCGAAGATCAAACGATTGGAGCCCGCCTCGGATCCGCATGCAGGGGCTTTGTCTCCATGCTCTTCAGCCGCAGGATCTTTTCCTTTCTCAAGGTCTTTCTCCTCGATGTCCTTCTCCAGGTCCGCATTCTCAGGAAAGACTTCCTTCGCTGGGTGATGCACATCCTCATCTTCTACGGCTTTGTTCTTCTGCTCCTCATGCACGCACTGGAACAACAGGTGACCGAGGTCCTCTTCCCGGATTATACCTCAACACTCAACCCCTATCTGTTTCTCAGAAACCTGTTCGGCGCCATGGTGATGGCAGGCCTCCTCCTTGCCGTTTTCCGTCGAGCCCGTCTCAAAGGGAAAGGGGTTCTCACTAACCGTGCCGACCGGTTCCTTCTCCTGGCCCTTGCGACGGTCATGATCACAGGTTTTCTGCTGGAAGGGAGCAAAATCCTCTCCGCCCCGATCTTCCACGAAATGGTGGACGAGTACGCCCCCATGGCCGAACCCGAGGAGATTCAGCAACTCCAGGTCTACTGGGCAAAGGACTTCGGGGTGGTCTTTCCTCACCTCTCCCCGGCTGCAGGGAAGGATCCCGCTCTCGCCCAGGAGGGGAGGCTGGTCCACGAGGACGCCTGTATCGACTGCCATGCCCACCCCACCGCCGCCTTTGTTTCCTATCCGCTGGCAAAGCTCCTCAGCCCTGCCGGCGGGACGCTGAACCGTTTCCGTATCGACCGGTGGTTCCTGACCCTCCACTACCTGGTTTGCTTCATCGGCCTGGCCTGCCTTCCCATCAGCAAGCTCTTTCATGTCATCTCCAGCCCGGCAAGCCTGCTGGCCAACCTTGCCCCGGATCCATCCCGCTCCACAGAGGCGAACCGGGCCTCGAAACGAGCCCTGGCCCTGGATGCCTGTACACATTGCGGTGCCTGCAGCGAACACTGCTCGGTTCATCCGGTCTTTCGCCAGCTCCTCAACCCCAATATCCTCCCCTCGGAAAAGCTCATCTCCACACAAACCATGGCAAGGGGAGAGAAACCCGGGCGCAGGTTCCTGCAGGAGCTCTCTGAAGGCAGCTTTCTGTGCACGAGCTGTTACCGGTGCACCGAGGTCTGCCCGGTGGCGATCAATCTCCAGGACCTCTGGATCGTCGGGAGGGAAGACCTGATCCGGCAGGGGTTTCCGGAACCTCACATCTGGGTCAGGGAGGCCAGTACCGCGACATGGATGACGCGGCTCAAGAAGCCGCAGGACAAGGCCTTCTCAAAAGGACGCTTCATTCGAAGCCATCTGAACCTCTCGGACAGGAGCGAAACCTTTTATGCCTGTGTCCAGTGCCAGACATGCACGAACGTGTGCCCGGTGGTTGCCTGCGCCGAAGACCCTGTGGAAGACCTCGAGGTCACACCGCAACAGGTCATGAACCTCCTTCGTCTCGGATTGAAGGACGTGACCCTGGGTTCCCGCATGGTCTGGGATTGCACCACCTGTTACATGTGCCAGGAACACTGCCCCGAGGGGATCCCGGTGGCGGACATCCTCTACGAGCTGAGAAACCTTGCTTATGACCGGTTCCAGGAGATCAGGGCAGGGGAGTCGGAAGAAGGCTCCGGCGCTCATGCCAAACAACAAACCGATCCCGAGGAAAGCCTTTCATGAAATTCGCGTTTTTCCCCGGCTGCAAGATCCCCTTTTACCTGGAACAATACGGGCTGGCCACGCGTTCCGTGCTCGCAGCCCTTGACGTTACGCTCGTGGATGTGGAGTTTTCCTGCTGCGGATACCCGGCCCGGCACCTGAACTTCGAATCCTTCGTCCTGTCCGCTGCCCGGAACCTCGCGCTTGCAGAGGCCAGGGGCCTCACCATCCTGACGCCCTGCAAGTGTTGCTTCGGCAGCCTCAAGCATGCGGAGCACTGGATGAGGGAAAAACCCGGATTGAGGGAGGATGTGAACGGGATGCTCCGGAAGGAGGGCCTTCAATGGAAAGGAGCCGGAACGGTCCGGCACCTTCTGAGCGTCCTGATGGAGGATGTGGGGCTGGATGCCCTGCAGACGCTCGTGAAGCATCCATTGAGCGGGCTCAAGGTTGCACCGCAGTACGGTTGCCACGCACTGCGGCCTGGAAGCATCGTCCAGTTCGACAACCCCGTTGCACCCACCCTGTTCGAGAGCCTTGTCTCCGTGACCGGTGCCTCCAGTGTGACCGGATCCCGACGGCTGGAATGCTGTGGAGCCCCTCTCTGGGAAAAGAATCGTGAGCTGTCCGTTGCGTTGATGATGAAGAAGGTGGCGGATGCAAGGGAGGCGAGCGCGGCATGCCTCTGCACGGCATGCACCTACTGCCAGATTCAGTATGACACGGTCCAGCAAGAGATCCATGCGGGCGAGAATGATCCGGGGCCGCTTCCTGCCGTCCTCTATCCCCAGCTCCTGGGGCTGAGTTTCGGCCTTCCGAGATCATCCCTGGGTCTGGAGTCGAACGCCTTCCTTCCCCAGGACGTCTGAAGCTGTTCACAAAACCCGGAAGAACGATCGGTGGGACAATTCTTTATGGCTTGTCTCCCTGCATCATGGCTCTCTGGATCGAAGTCGTAAGCTCACCGATGGGGACCGGCTTGATCAGCACCTCCCGAATACCGATTTCCTTCCCTGTTTCCAGTGTGACCTTTTCACTGTAGTATCCCGTACAGAGGAGAACGGGTACCTGGGGCCGGATCTCGATGAGTTTTCCAAGCACAAGGCCGGTCATGTCCGGCATGGTCATGTCCGTCACAACGAGATCAAACCCGACCGGGTCTGCACAGAACGTTTCGTACGCTTCGAGGCCGCTGGTTGTAGCCGGCCCAGTGGAATATTTCTTCGCTGCCTTGTTCGCCGTTAAGATTGAATAGTTCTCTGCATTGATGATCATGAACGGGTAGGGCAACGACCAAGGGCATTTTTCATGAAACCGTTGCTTGGCCCTATCATCTCTTCCCCCTTGTCCCGGGGTATTTCACCTGCGAGTTTCGCCGACGTCAGCAATTCAGCAATGCGTTCTCTTAGACCCGCATCCTTCTTGACGGGTTGTTCTTTTGTTATCTCTTCCTGAGCCATCTTGCGTCTTCCCCAGATCGAGCCGGGTATGTGACTGGAAGCCCTGGCGGGAATATCTATAACACCGGTATTGTAGTCATCCCATTCCCTCATGGAAGCTTTTTTCCAATTTTCTCCCACGGCGGCCTGTGCAGGAAACCATGTTTTTTATCAGTGCTTTCGAGCCATCTCGTCACCAGGGAAAATCACCGTGAGGGTAGGTTGCCTCCTTCTTGCTTTCACTTTTCATCTTGCATTAATATGCAGGATGGAAACCATGAGATGAGGACGGTAACAACCCGGAGGATCGGCGGGAGGAATCTGTATGTCCGGACATTCCAAGTGGCACAGTATCAAGCATAAAAAGGCCCGGGAAGATGCCAAGCGCGGCAAGATCTTTACCCGACTGATCCGTGAACTCACGGTGAGCGCCCGCATGGGGGGAGGAGACCCTGATATGAACCCCAGACTGCGTACCGCCATCGACCGGGCAAAATCCGAGAACATGCCCGCAGACAACATCGAACGTGCCATCAAGAAGGGAACCGGCGAACTGGAGGGGGTCCGGTATGATGAATACACATACGAAGGGTACGGCCCCGGCGGAGCTGCCGTGCTGGTTGAAGTCATGACGGACAATAAAAACCGTTGCACGGCCGAAGTCAGGCATATTTTCAGTAAAAACAACGGGAACCTGGGTGAAAACGGGTGCGTGTCCTGGATCTTCGAGAAGAAGGGCTATTTCACCATCCCAAAGGAAGGCATGGACGAAGATACCTTGATGGAGATCGCCCTGGAGGCGGGAGCAGAGGACGTTTCCGAGGATTCCGAGGAGCAGGTCTTCGAGGTGGTCTCATCCCCAGGGGATTTTCATGCGGTGAAGGGAGCCCTTGAAGCCAGTGACGTGGCTGTTCAGTCAGCCGAGGTCACCATGATCCCGAAGAATACGGTCCGGCTCGAAGGGAAGGAGGCGCAGCAGATGCTCCGCCTCATGGAGGCCATGGAAGAGACCGACGATGTACAAAACGTTTTTTCCAACTTCGACATCTCCAAGGAAGTCATGGAAAGCCTGAGTGGATCCTGAACGCCCGGCAAAGGAGAGGGAAAAACGGGTCACCCCTTCACGGAAAAAGACGGGTGCCATGCGGGTCTTCGGGGTTGATCCTGGAATCGCGCACACAGGTTACGGCGTCGTGGCCGTGGATGAAAGGGGAAGGCTCGCACACCTTGCGAGCGGAACCATCTCCACCTCCTCAACAGCCCCCTTTAGCGACAGGCTGGCCCAGATCCACCAAGAACTGGACACTCTCTTCAAGGAATTTCGGCCGGAACACATGGCGGTGGAGGATGTTTTCTTTTCGAGAAACGTCCGCTCCGCCCTCAAGCTGGGGCAGGCCAGGGGGGCTGCGCTCTTGAGCGCCTCGCTGGCAAACATTCAGGTCTTCGAATACGCGGCAACCGAGGCAAAAAAAGCGGTCTGCAGCTACGGAGCCGCGGGGAAAGACCAGGTGAACGCCATGGTCAAGGCCCTGCTGGGATTGAAACACGACCTGCCGGACCACGCATCGGATGCGCTGGCCCTCTGCATCTGCCACGTCAACAGCTACCGGACCCTTCAGGCAAAAGAACGCTCGTCTTCCGGGCGGAAGCGCGGGGATCCGGCCAACCGGAAAAAACCAAACCCGAGAAGGAAGCAAGCCTCTTGATTGCGAGCCTGAAGGGTCTGCTGACAAAGAAAACACCCACCGGAATCGTTGTGGAAACCGGGGGGATCGGCTTCGACGTCATCGTTTCCCTTCCCACCCTGTACGAACTCCCGGAACCGGGGGACAGGGTGGAGATGATCATCCACTCCCACGTACGTGAAAGCCAGTTCCTGCTCATCGGCTTTCTCCACAGAGAGGAAAAGGAGGCCTTTCGCTACCTCACCACCGTGAACGGCATCGGGCCGCGCCTGGCCGTGAACATCCTTTCAGGATTGCCGGCAGACGAATTGATCGAGGCCATCCTGCAAAAGGATGCACAGCGACTGCAACGGATCCCGGGCGTGGGGAAGAAGATGGCGGAACGGATCGTTGTGGAGCTCAAGGACAAGATCCCTCCCAGGGATGTCCTCATGGGTGAAGGCGAAGAGAAGCTCACGAGAAGGAACTCCCTCTTCTCCGAGGCCCTGTCCGCCCTCATGAATCTCGGCTACAAACGAAAGGAAGCGGAACAGGCCATCGATACATGCCTCAAGCGGGAAACGAACCCGGAGGAGCTGAAACTGGAGGATCTCCTGAAGACGTCTCTCCAGCAACTCGTGAAAGATTAGGACGCCATGAGCAAGAAGAAGCATTCAGGCCCGCTGAGCCCCACGCCGAACGAGGAAGATCTCCTCGAGATCAATCTGAGACCCTCCCGGCTGGACGAGTTCATCGGTCAGGAATCCCTGAAAGAAAAGCTCAGGATCTTCATCGATGCCACGATCCGCAGAGGGGAACAGCTGGATCACGTCCTCCTGTACGGACCGCCCGGGCTGGGCAAGACCACCCTTGCGTACATCCTGGCCAAGGAACTCGGAGTGGAGATCCATGTGACCTCGGGACCGGCCGTGGAAAAGCAGGGGGACCTGGCGGCCATCCTCACGAACCTTGCATCGCACGACGTCCTTTTCATCGACGAGATTCACCGGCTTCCGCGCGCCGTGGAGGAGATCCTCTATCCGGCCATGGAGGACTATCAGCTGGACATCATCATCGGCCAGGGGCCGAGCGCCAGGGCCATCAAGCTGGACATACCGCGCTTCACCCTGGTGGGCGCCACCACGCGGGCCGGTTTGATCACGTCCCCGCTGCGCACGCGCTTCGGGGTCATCGACCGCCTCGATTTCTACAGCCCGGAAGAACTCGTTCACGTCGTGGAACGATCCGCGCGTCTTTTCCTGGTTCCTTTCACGCCGGAGGGGCTCTTCGAGATCGCGCGCCGGTCCCGCGGCACCCCCAGGGTTGCCAACCGTCTCCTGAGAAGGGTGCGGGACTATGCCCAGGAGAGGGGCGACGGGGAGATCGACGAGTCCACGGCCTCCCGGGCACTGGAGCTTCTGGAGGTGGATGAGCAGGGATTGGATAAGATGGACCGCATGCTCCTTCGCACCATCGTGGAGAAGTTTCAGGGCGGCCCTGTGGGCCTGGACACCCTGAGCGCAGCCGTGAACGAGGCTTCAGACACCATTGAAGACGTGCATGAACCCTACCTCCTTCAGCGAGGTTTCATCGGCAGAACGAAACAGGGGCGGATCGCAACCGCAGAGGGCTTCAACTACTTGAAGATACAGGACGCAAGAAACAAGCAGGAAGACCTCTTTTGATCCGCTGCCTGCCTGTTCATGAAAATTGACTTGCCTTGACGAATTCATCTATCCTCAACAGGACCAGGAACAGAAACCCACTTTCCGAAGCCTCTGAATCGAGAATGAAATTCCCATTCAAGGACGCATTCTCCAAAAAGCCCGACACCAACCAGGAAAGCGACCCCCTGCGGCTCGCCGCGCAGGCCATCGCCTCCCGAAGACCGGTGGTGGCCTTGACCGGCGCAGGCATATCCGTGGACAGCGGCATCCCGGACTTCCGTGGATCCGGCGGTCTCTGGGAACGGTATGATCCCATGGAGGTTGCGCACATCGAGGCTTTCCATGAGACCCCGGAAAAGGTCTGGTCGCTCTTTTACGAACTCTACGACCTTCTGGACCGTGCGGATCCCAACCCGGGGCACCTGGGACTCGGGAGCCTGGAAGCCCTGGGGTGCCTCAAGACCGTCATCACCCAGAACGTGGACGGTCTGCATCAGCGTGCGGGCAATACCGATGTGGTCGAATATCATGGGAACAACCGGGCTCTTTCCTGTCTTCGCTGCAATCTCAGCTACGAAAAACAGGAGGTTCTCGGCCAGGGCGGGGCTTCACCTCCGCGCTGCGAGTGTGAGGCGATCCTGAAGCCGGACATGACCTTTTTCGGTGAACCGATTCACACGGAGACCCAGTTGCGAGCACAGACGGCGGCACAGGAGTGCAGGGTGATGCTGGTGGTGGGAACCTCTGCGCTGGTGTACCCGGCTGCGTCCATGCCCTCCCTTGCCAAGAGCAACGGCGCCCTGATCATCGAGATCAATCTCCAGGAAACGCCTCTCACAGGGACCATTACGGATATCTTCCTCCCGGGCTCCACCACCCATGTCTTTCCCCGTCTCGTGGATGCCGTGCAGGGCATCCTCGACCGGGAGAACGAGTTCGGTTTTCCTGAATCCACCGGATTCTCGTATTCAAAAAAGGAGATTCAATCATGAAGGTTCAATGGCTGGGACATGCCGCGTTTCTCATCACCACGCAGGACGGAACCCGCATCCTCATGGATCCCTACCTGTCCGGCGCCTTTGACGGGGGCATCGGCTACGGTCCCATCGAGCTGGATGCCCAGATCGTCACCATCAGCCACGACCACCACGAAGATCACAACCACACGGATACCGTTAAGGGCGACCCTGTGGTCGTCAAGGGACAGGGGCAGGAGACGGTGAGCGGCGTGGACATCAAGCGGGTCCATACCTTTCACGACAACAGCGACGGCAAGGAAAGGGGCGACAACCATGTGGTGTGCCTGAACGTGGACGGGATCCTCCTTTGCCACCTGGGAGACCTGGGTCACGTTCTCACCGATGAACAGGTAAATGAGATCGGTCGCCCCGACGTGCTGCTCGTGCCCACCGGAGGCATCTTCACCCTGGACCCCGACGAGGCCACCACGGTGATGAATCAGCTCAAGCCCCGCATGCTCATCCCCATGCACTACAAGACCGAGAAGTGCGGATTCCCCATTGCCACCGTGGACGAGTTCCTGGCAGGGAAAGACCGTGTGCAGCAGGCCGGGGACTCCGTGCTGGAGGTCCAGGCCGATTCCCTGCCTGAATCAACGGAGATCGTCGTGCTCAACCACGCCCTCTAGGCGGCTGTATTTTCATCTTGTGATTTAGGAGGAAGGACGTTGACCCAGCAGGTCCCGGACACTGGATATCTCCGGCTCCTCGAAAAGATGTTGAAGGGGGACAAGCTTTCCCTGGCAAGGCTGATCACCCTGGTGGAGAATGACTCTCTGTTCGTGCCGGAGATCATGGAGCACGTCTTTCCCAGGACAGGCAGATGTTATTCCATCGGTGTGACCGGCCCTCCGGGTGCCGGGAAAAGCACCCTGGTGGACAAGCTGATCTCGCGGCTTCGTGAAAAGGAACGCAGGGTGGGCATCATCGCCATCGACCCCTCGAGCCCTTTCTCCGGAGGTGCTGTCCTGGGTGACAGGATCCGGATGCAACAGCACGCCCTGGATGACGGCGTCTTCATACGCAGCTTCGGCACCCGTGGCACACACGGAGGCCTGTCGCGTGCCACCGGAGACGTGATACGCCTGTTCGATGCATTCGGCATGGACGACGTGATCATCGAGACGGTGGGCGTGGGACAGACCGAACTGGACATCATGAACATCGCGGACTCCACGCTCGTGGTCCTCACACCGGAGTCCGGGGACACGGTTCAGACCATGAAGGCAGGCCTCATGGAGATTGCAGACGTCTTCATCGTGAACAAGGCGGACCGGGACGGTGCGGACCAGATGCTCATGGAACTGAAGACCATGGTGGCCATGAACGAGTCGGAGTCGGGGTGGGCTGCCCCTGTCCTGCTCTGCCAGGCAAACAAGGAAAAGGGGATCGTAGCGCTCGAAGAGGTCCTTCTCGAGCACAAGACCTTCCTCGAGACATCCGAAGACCGGAGCCAGAAGCGCGAAAAGATGCTGTGCCAGCAGTTTCTGGACATCCTGTCCCACCGTTTCCTGAAAACACTGGAGGTCATGGGCCAGGAGGATGCGCGTTTCCGTGACTACCTGAGCCAGGTGGAAAAACAGAGGGTGAACCCCTATCGACTCGCCAAGGAATTCTTTGAAGACGTGGAACTGGCCCAGCGGATCTTCCGGAACGAATGAGGGAACTCTTTTCCCGCATACCGGAGAAGCCAGCCCGCACGACACCAAGTAAACACGAGAGGATCCATGACCCCTGAATCTTCTGCCCCATCCGAAGAACGTGTTGCAAAGACCCTCCGCTCCTTGAAACAGAACGAATTCCACGCCTATTTCCTTCCCGAGGCAAACGAGGCCCTCCGGTTCGTCCTGGACGGCCTGGAAGAAGGGATGAAGGTAGGACTGGGGGGGTCTCAGACCCTTCGGCAGATGGGCCTTCCCGAGGCCTTGAAGGAGAAGGGGGCTGTGCTGGCGGATCACTGGGACGAATCGCTCGACCTCAAGGAAACCCTGCAGGCAAGACAGGACCAGCTTCGGTGTGATCTGTTCCTCAGCAGCGTGAACGCGGTCACGGAAAACGGAGAACTCGTGTCCAGGGACTCGGTGGGGAACCGGATCGGGGCCATGACCTTCGGTCCCGGCAAGGTCATCCTCCTTGTGGGCACGCAAAAGATCGTCCCGGACCTGCACGCGGCCTTCCGGCGAATCAACGAGGTGGCCGCACCCAGGCGGGCGCAGAGCCTGAACACGAGCCTGCCCTGTACCCAGGACCTTGTCTGTGTGAACTGTGACGATCCGGAACGGATCTGCAGGGCAACGCTGGTCCTTCACCGCCGCCCCCTTCTGACCGATATGACCGTCATCCTGGTGGGACAGCCCCTTGGTTATTGAGACCGGAACGAAGCGATGCGTGATGATCTGAAACGCTGGTTCGACATGCCGCTCGTGGAGGGCCCGGACAAGGTCTGCTCGGCACGGGATGCCATTGCGAATCACGTTCAACCGGGCATGTCCCTTCACATCGGGTGTACACACGGCAGGCCTTACGGTCTCCTCTACGAA
>CAZSUQ010000047.1:0-461 GCA_964609935.1 uncultured Thermodesulfobacteriota bacterium
AACCGCATCCCCGGTGGACTGCCACGTGGTCCAGAGGCCTAACGCCTCCTGGTTTCTCTTCAGAAAGGCCAGGCCCCCGTCAAGCGCTCCCTGGATCCTTGCCCGTGTTTCTTCGTCGATTTCGATCTTGTTGGCATCGTTCAGGGCCAGAATGCCGTGGGCCGTGGACTCGTTGTCCGAAATGATGCCGGATGCATACCCCCATCCACCGTCATCATTCTGGTGGCGGAGCAGATAGCCCAGGGCCTGTGCAAGGGCCTGGCTCTGAAATTCCATGTTTCCGAGGAATGCGCGGATGATCATGGACGTGGCCCAGATGTCGAGGTTCACATAGGACCAGAACCCCTCATCGTCCTGTGCATCAAGGAGGTAGGAAGCGGCTTTTTTTGCCTCCATCTGGCGGTTCGCTTCGGTAAAGGCAAGAAAGGCCACAGCCGTGGACACGGGATTGTTCCAGATGG